>CAYSKR010000232.1:0-30393 GCA_964431675.1 uncultured Myxococcales bacterium | reverse complement strand
GTTCCGCCAGTTGCACAACCGCAGCTTGTCCCGGCACCCGCGCCGGCACCCGCGGCGCCTCAAAGCACGGCCAAGGTTGCCACACCTGGCCCGACGCGCCCGGTGGCCCGACCCGCGGCGCTGGCTGCCACCGCGCCTGATCGACCGCGTGGCAAGCTGGTTGATGAGACCGAGTCTGATTTCCAGTTGTTCAAGCAGCCGGGCGCAGGAAAAGCGTCACCCGGAGTCGCCTCGCCCAAAGCCGCGTCGAGCGAAGGCGAGTCGCTCGATCGCTTGATCGCCGGCGTCGTGCGCCCCAAGGGCCAATCGGAAGACCGGGCCGCGGCTGCGGTCGCCGCCGCCGCAGCCAAGCCAGCCGCCCAACCCACCAACCCGCTGTCCAAGCAAGACATCGTGCAAGCAATGCGCGGGGTGCAGCCCAAGATCAGGGCGTGTCATGAGAAGTTCAACGAGGACGGGATGGCACCGCTGAAGATCACGATCGCCACCGACGGAAGCGTGAAGCAGGTAGACATGTCGGGCCCGTTGCTGGGATCGCGCACCGGGCAATGCGTCGAGAATGCAGTCAAGTCGGCGGTGTTTCCGCCGTCGCTCGGCGGCAAGTTCGACTACGTCGTCGCCGTGCGCTAAGGCCGCGCCGCCTAAACTGCGCGCAGGCCCAGGGCGCGCCGTGCCGCGAAGTAGTCCTCGCTGACGGAAAAAGCCAGAAGATCCCCCATCCGCTCGGCGAGGGGCAGCGTCGTCAATCCCGCGGGCTCTGACGCGAGCACGCGGGCCGCCGACGGCAGATCTCCACTCAACACGAAAGCCGCGCGCGACGCGGTCAGGTCAGCGGCGGCGATCCAGCCCGGGACATCGATGGTTTCTCCCCTGCACGCGGGAAACCTTGCCAGTGCAAGGGTGAGCTGAGCAACGAGCGCACGCGGCACGCTATCTCCCAGCCGCTTGACGGTCTGCTCGAGCGTGCCGTTATGTGCGCTCGGGCCGGGGGAACGCCCGGCAAGGCTCAGGGCAGCCCGCACCGCCAGGTCGATCTCCGCTGCGGCGGACAGCGCGACGCGCGGGAACCGTTCCGGACGCAAGAATGCAGCTCGCTTCGCCAGATCGAAGACCACTTCCCAAGGCGTGCATTGCTCGAAGCCAGCCGCGATGGCGAACGCGGGTGCCAGGCTCGATCGCTCATGCAGATTCCAGATGGCGACCGAATGGCTCGCCGCATCGTGTACAAAAACGTCGGGTTGCGGCACATCCAGGGTCGCCGACACGTAGCGGAGTGCGACCGCCGGAAACCAATCCTCGCGCGCCAGATCCACCCGATCGACCCGCCGCACGCCCATGGCCTGGTGAGGCTGCGCCGTCTGCAGCGACAGCGTCGGCGCCAGGAGCGTGAAGATCGCCCCGATCGATGCGTCCTCCTGCGGGTGCGCAATTCGTTGCCACAGCTCCGGTGTCAGCTTCCCGGTGGCGATCGGAACATCGACCATCCGGTGGCGCTGGTGGAATTTCGTCAGCGTCTCATCGCTGCCACGCAGGTACGAATAGGTCGCCGCCACACACCACATCCGATCGTAGGCCTGCTTCTTGCCGAACAGCTCGGCCAGCGTCCGGTAGTTCTCCGCGCGTTCAGGCTGACGGTTGATCAGGGCCTGGTGACGCGCGATCGCCTTGTCGACCGCTTCCGCGCCCAGGTTGACGTAGATGCCGGCCAAACGCTCCGCTCGTTCAGCGTTGCCCGGCTGCAAGGAACTCGCCACCTCGAAAGCGATGGCCGCCGCATCTGCATCGCCAAGCTTGTCCTGCAGCACGGTCCCGAGCGCATGCCACAACCGCGCGCGCAGTTCGATCTGTCCCTCCTGCGGCAAACGCTTGAGCATCTTCCGATAGGCGCGCGCCAGACCCCTGGAGTCGTCGGCGGCAAGCAGCAACCGCTCGACCGCCTCGAACGCCTTTGGAATCTGCGGATCGTCGTCGAGCGCGGCGCTGAACATCGCCACTGCTTCTTCGGGGTTTTTGCTCTCGTCGCGCAAGATCACGCCGGCGGTGTACCGAACCTTGGCGCGGGCCGCGGGCGACGACTCGAGCGCCGCAAGCTTGCCAAGCGTTTCGACGGCACCCGTCCACTTCTTGTGCTCGGTGTACACGTCGAGAATCTTGTGCAGCGTCTGGTGCCGTCCCGGCTGCAAGGTCAGGGCCTGTTGATAGGCCAGGATCGCGTCCGGCAAACGCCGGCAGGGTCCCCGGCACAGGTCGCCGATTTGGTCCCACAGCCCGGCTTTCTCATCGGTGGGTGGATCAAGCGCAGCCGCATCCTCGAACCAACCGCGCGCGGATTCGTGTTCGCCAAGCTCGCTTTCGCACCGAGCGAGGCGCACGTACAGCTCGATCCGTTCTGCCTGCGACAGCGTTCCCTCTCCTACCCGCCGAAGGGTCTTGAGCAACGTCCGCGCCTCCGTCCACGCCGCGGCCAAAAACTGCAATTCGGCCAGGCCGCGCAGTGCAGGCAACCAGTCGGGCGCCAAGGCCCGGGCCGCCTCGAAACTGCGAATTGCCTGATCGTTCTTGCCCAGCCTGCGCGCGCAAGCGGCGATCCGCGCATGCAGCTCGGCGGTCGCCTTGGTCGTGCGGGCGATGCTGTCGAGCAGAGGTTCGAGCGCCGCCCAGTCCTGCTTTCGTTCGAGCGTCGCGGCCAGACGCAGCGCTGCATCGGTGTGCCCGGGATCGGCGACCAGCGCGGCCTGGTACAATTCGCTGGCGCGGATCTCATCGTGCAGGCCGTCTTCGTGCATGGTGCCCGCTTCAAACAGAAGGCGCGCCTTCTCGGCTGGATTGTGCGTGCCGCCTGCGCTTTGCGCCGCCAGGGTCGCGGCACGGAGGAAGTCGCCCTTGGCGCGCGAGAACGTTGACAGCGCAACCCGCGCGGCGTCGTTCTCTGCGTCCTGTTGCAGTGCGCGCGCGTACCGCTCTTCACCCGCAGCAGCGTCGCCCATCCCTTCAAAGGCCTTGGCTGCGCGCACCAGGATCTCGGCGCGTTGCCGCCCATCCCCAGCAACCTCGGCCCAGCGGTCGAGCACCTCGGCGTGCAGGCGTCCCTGTCCGCGCTCTTCGTAGATGCGCGCCAGAAACTCCAGCGCCTCGGACTTGCGCTCGCCCATGGCAAACGCCCGCGCAAACGCGTCGAGCGCCTTTTCGTTGCCATCGGGCCGCGTCCGGTAGCCCTCGCCGATGCTGGTCAATAGCGGTCGCCGCTCATCGTCGGTGACGGACAACGGAATCAATCGTTCCAGGGTGCGCAGGACATCACCGGTGCGCTTTTCTCCCTCGTAGATCTTGACCAGCAGGCGGAGCGCCGCGCGGCTCCCCGGATCGGCGGCCACCTGACCTTCCAGAATTGCGATGGTGGCTCCCGCGTCCTGCAACCGCTCGATCACCATCTCGGCCCGGCTCTGTTGCACGCGCCGGGCTTCGACCGGATCGGACGTCCGTCGCGCGCGCTCGCCAAGAATTCGAGCCAGGTCGCGCCAGCGCTGTGCATCCCGATACAAACCCTCAAGCGCCGCAATGGCCTCACCTGAGTCGGGGTCCGCCGCCAGGGCGCGCTCAAAGGTTGCGATCGCCTCGTCTTGCCGACCCTCGCCGGCGTGAATCCGGCCGAGATCAAGCACGTGCCCGGACGACTCCGAAGGCGCAAGCTCCTGCACGACCGCGCCAAATTCCTGCACGAACTCGTCCCACTTCCCCGCCTTGCGGGCAAGCCGCTTGGCTTCGTTCAGAAGGACGGAGTCGGCGGGCAAGAGCTTCCACGCCGCCGAGATCGCCATGTAGGCCTGGGCTGGTGCCCCGAGATGTTGATCAAACAGAAGCGCGACTTCGCGCAGCGACGCCACCTGCTCGTCGTGCTCGTGGACCAGCTCTGCCCGCTGCACGAGAAGTTCGACCAGCTCTTGCCATTTGTTTTCGCTGCGCAAGCGCCCGGCGGCGTGATCGACCGCGGCACGTGCGTCGGGATCTGTGGGATCGTGGGCCCAGACTTCAATCCAACCCGCCACGTCGTGGGCAGCCGGCCGGGACGTTGGTGCCACGCTGTCCCAGGTCGCGCCAAGCTCGACGAGTGCTTCATCGAGATCGCCAGGGAGTGAAATCGGCACCAGCGCGTGCGTCGCCGCGAGCAGTCGCCCGCGCGCGGCCGACATGCCGGAGCACAGCAAGTAGTGTGGTGAGGCCGATTCGAAGCCGCCAAGCAGCGATCCCGCGAGCAAGTCGAGTTCCGGATCGTCGCCACGGAAGCCGACGAACACGAACGTCCAGCGCCGGAATGCCTCGGCGAGAAAGCGGCCGGTCGGCGTGCAGCCGATCTTGGCGCGGATGTCGCGCGGCGACACGCACAGCGTCCCGGGCACCGATGCTCGCCCAAGCGCATGCACCAGGAACTGCCCGCGCCACGTGTCGAGATCGACCGTCTGGCCGGGCAAGAGCACGGTGGGCGGAGTTCGCCCTTCGGCACCGAGAGCTGTTTCCCACAGATCGTCCGTCGCCGTCGTGATCACGCCGCGCCACGGAATACGCGCAACGGTATTCAACCCTGCCAGGGCCGTTCGGCCCGCCGGGGACGCCGCCTCGAACGCACTCACAAAGGTTTCATCGGGAACGAGGTCGCGCAGGAGCGCCAGCGCGGGCCCGGTGCGCCCGGCGGCGAGTTCTGCCGCTACAACGTCCCGTGTACCCGCGTCGTCAACTCGGTCACAAAGCCGCCGACCCAGCGCCTCCCACGCACCTGAATCGGTCGAGGCACACCCCGGCCCAGTGACCAGCACCACCTGTCGCGTGCGCAGGCGCTCCACCAACTCTGTCGGCAACTGAGACATTGCGGGTCTCTCCTTTCGTGGCCGCGACGGCCCTGTGTTATTCGCGCAAGAACTGCCCGATGGCCTCGCAGGCGCGCCGGACTCGATCGTCCGACTCGATCAGCGAAAAACGCACGTGGGCGTCGCCGCCTGCCCCGAAAGCAACTCCTGGCGCAACAGCGACCCCGCCGCGCTCGAGCAAGCGGGCGGCGAAGTCGACCGATCCCGCGGCGGCATGCGGCGCCGGGATGCCCGCCCACACGAACATGCTGGCTGCGGGCGGCGACACCACCCAGCCCGCAGCCGCGAGTCCACGCACCATGACCTCGGCCCGATGCTTGTACAGCGCGCGGTTAAGACCGACCTCGCGATCGCACGACGCCAGAACCGTCGACGCCGCGAGTTGCGTGGGGCCAAAACTGCCGTAGTCCATGTAGCCCTTGACCGACGCCAGCGCCGCCACCAAGTCGGGATTGCCGACGCAAAAGCCCACCCGCCAGCCGGGCATCGAATAGCTCTTGGAGACGGTGAAGAACTCCACCGCCACGTCGCGGGCACCCGGAGCGAGGAAGATGCTTGGCGCGGGCTGGCCGTCGAAACACAGATCCGCGTACGCAAGATCCGAGATCACCCACAGGCCCTCGCGCACCGCCAGCGCGACGATCTTTCGGTAAAACGTTTCGTCCGCCGTCGCGGTGGTCGGGTTGTGCGGAAAGTTGACCACCAACAGCTTGGGCTTGCGCGGTGCCCGTGCCAGGGCTTCCTCGATGTCGCGCACGTGATCGCGCCCGGGTGCCGTCGGCACAGCAACAACCTCGCCGCCCGCCAAGATCGCGCCCCAGCGGTGAACCGGATACCCGGGATCCGGTGCCAGAACCACATCGCTCGGCCCGAGCAGCGCCAACATGAGATGCGCGATGCCTTCCTTGGATCCGATGGTGACCACGGCTTCCTTGTCGGGGTCGAACGCGACGCCGTAGCGCCGCCGGTACCACGCGCAGATGGCCTGGCGCGGCTCCGCCATGCCGCGCGAGGGCATGTAGCGCTGAAAACCCGCTTTGCCCGTCTCGACGCGCAAGCGCTCGATCGCTGCTGCGGGACTTGGCCCGTCGGGGTTGCCCAGGCCGAAGTCGAAAATCTCACGCCCCTGATCGCGCAGACGGACCTTGAGATCATCGACACGGCCGAGAACATAGGGCGGCAACTGCGACAGCCGGAAAGTCTGCAACGCCATGGGCAGTGAAACTTACACGATTACGCGCGCGACCGGGGAGTCAAGACGCATTTTGCCTAAACATCTGTTTGGCATCGCCAGGTCGCTTTTGTCCGTGCCGATCCCGAGGACACAGGTCATGCTACACCTCGCATCGGCAGTGGACGTCCGGGAGACTGAATGGCGCGACTCGAAGAACGACTGCCGCAGAACACGGCCGGTGACTTCTTCGTGGATGGTACGTGCATCGATTGCGACACCTGCCGGGTGCTCGCGCCAGCTCTGTTTTCGCGCGCCCTTGACTGCCGTCAGTCGTTCGTCAGCAAGCAACCACAGGGCGCGAAAGAAGAGCAGCGGGCGCTGATGGCGCTGGTGTCGTGTCCCGTCAGCGCCATTGGGACCCTGAGAAAGATGGACACGACGCGCGGCACGGAGGCGTTTCCGATGCCCCTGTCGCGTGATGTTTATTACTGCGGTTTCGCCAGCGAAACTTCGTTTGGCGCGCAGAGCTACTTGATCCTGCGCCCGGATGGCAACGTGCTGGTGGATTCGCCGCGTGCGGCCAGGCCGTTGATGCAACAGATCGCCAAGCTGGGTGGCATTCGAACGATTTTTCTCACGCATCGAGACGACGTCGCCGACCATGATGTGTTCGCCAGGGAGTTCGGTGCCGAACGGGTGCTGCACGCGGCCGACCTGAGCCCATGCACCGCCGACGTGGAGCGGCCGCTGCAGGGCTTCGATCCGATCCCGCTCGCGCCTGATCTGGTGGCCATTCCGGTCCCGGGCCACACTGCGGGCAGCACCGCACTGCTGTACCGGGACGAGTTTCTGTTCTCGGGCGACCACGTGTGGTGGTCGGTGCCACGCGGGCGGTTGCACTCTTCGCGGTGCGTGAACTGGCATTCCTGGGACGAGCAGGTTCGATCGTTGCGCCGCCTGTTGCAGTTCCGGTTCCGCCACATCATGCCGGCCCATGGGCGTCGCTTTCGCACCGAAACGCCCGCCGAGATGCGCACCGAGATCGCACGCCTGCTGGCCCACGTGGAAGCCAACGACAAGGCCCGGGCCAAAGAAAAAGCGGATTGCGCGCGGGCCTGACGATCGATCCCGCGATCCCGACATCGTCCCACGGTATAAACCGCCATGCTTAAGTTGAGAAACAGCCTATCGATCGCGGCCATGGTGGCCCTGGCGGCGACCTTGTCCGCACCAGCCTCGGCTCTGGAAGTTCATACGTTTTTCAACGGTCAGTGCGGCATGGGCTCCGGGGTGGTGTTGCATGTTGATGAGACGTTGATAGGCATTCTGTCGCTCGATGGCCGCTACGGCGAGATACCACGCGATGCGGTGAACCAGATCGTGGTTCACAAAACCTTGCAAACACCCCTCCCGCGGATCACGGTCGATGACAAGGTCCGCGCGTTGGCTCGCGGCGTGTGGCTCAGCGACAGCGACGCGCCCACGGTCGTTGGTTGGGCCGTCGGTTTTTTCGACGATCTGGTTATTTTTCACGACACCGATGGCCAGACGCACGTTATCGAGCTGGACGATATCCAGAAGATCGGGCCTGTACCAGCTTCGTTACCCGCAACACTCCGGCTCTCTGCCTACGCTCCTACAACGCTTGATTACCCCCCGGAACTCGTCCCCTGTTCGACCGGGACAACCAGAGGCGATGTGCGCCCGACCAGAGTTATTGGTGATCGCATCAAGATCAGCGACTACATGGCCGGACTCGAGAAAAAGTTTCTCGACCTGTCAGGATTCGAAGAACGCACCCGTGTCTACGCAAGACCGTTCTTGTTCGACCGAACCATGCGGGTTGGCTTCGGATTTTTCAGCCGCAGATCAGAGGGGGCAAACTACCTGCCTTTTTATTTTCAGTGGACGAACGGCGGTCCCTACCGCCTTCAACAAGTGACCGCGATTGGAAAAATTCTGGGATCTTGGATCCCAACCCTCGAGCCGACCATATCGGCCAAATCCGATCTCAAGGTTCACTTTTTTCACGCCAGCCTCATGTTCCACATGTTTTCTCCAGCCGCAGGCATGTCGGCGTTCGACGTCGGTCAGTACTTCCAGTCTCCCTTGCGCGATAAGGGTGAGCTTTCGGTCGACTCGCTGTTTAACTATGTGATGATCATGGGCGGCGACTACGGCCCATGGTCCCTCGGTGGTGGACCCTTCTACCGCTCGACCCGCCTTGTTCTTCCCCTCCCCTCTCAGGCGTTCGAAATTCTTGCCGAGAGCGCCAGCCCGACGGTGCGCCTCATGTGGACCGGTCCCCAGCTACGAGGCAGAATTCAGTATTTTCGAACCCGCCAGAACGGCCCCGAGGGCAGGCATCAATTAGGTTACAGCCACGATCTATCGGCTGAATCCTTCTCACCGCCCGGCGCTGCCATGCCAAACTCACCGTCCGGCGCTGCCATGCCAAACTATGCGCTACGGATCGACAGCGTTCGCATAGGTGCCGACTACGAAGCTGCTTCGTCGGTGCGGGTGTCTGTAGATGGCTTGATAACGGTTGGGCAATACACTCAGAATCCATCGACAGACTTACGATATACGCACCTTCATGCGGGATTGTCTCTAGGCAAATCCTTTGGCAGGTATGTTGCCCTGCTGGGCTATGTCAACGCCTATCATGAAACCTATGCCTTGAGTTTCGCCCTGCCAGATACGTACGTTAAAGTCCATGGAGGAGGGGCACTTGAGTTTCTTTTTTAGAACGTTGTTGCTCGTCTTTGTGAGCGGCCTGTTTTCTGCCCAAGTCTATGCCCTCAACGTACACGGGGTTTACCGCACCGCTTGCGAACGCGTTCTCGGCGTTATCATGCGTGTCGACAAGCGAAGCGTCCATCTGATGGACCTCGATGGGCGCATGGTTGCTATCCCACGCCATGAGATCGTCTCGCTCGCCTACTATCCCGTGACCCGCTTCCCGCTGGAAGCCATCCACGTGGACAGTGTACTGCAACCGCTCATCGTGCAGGCCATCGTGGCCGGGAAACTCGTGGATCTGGTGGAGGGGTGGCCGATCGACTACAGCGAGCAGAAGATCGCCTTCTTGCAACGCAACGGCAGCGAGCTGGTCATCCAGCGTAGCGGCATTTGGGCGCTCAGGTTTGTCGAGCGTCCGCCACTGTCCGTCCCCAACACAACTGTTTCACAGACGGACAGGTTCGTGCATCCCCAGTCGGTTGGTTTTTGCCAAGCCGTGGGGGGGGCCGCACTGCCGTCTGCCACGGTGCCGTCCGGCGGTCCTAGCTATATTCCGCAACAGTGGCTCAATGACGAGGTGGTCATCAAGAAAGAGTTTGATCGGTTGCAGCAAGGATACGAGGAGATCCTGGAGGATAACCGGGATCAAAAATATTATCCCATTCCCCAACTGTTCCAGACCCGCACTTCGCTGGGGTTGTGGCTATCGGCGGGCAATCGCCACGGCGCGTCGTCCCATCGGACCAACTTCACTCCCTTGATTGCGAATGAAGTCTCTTTGGGACCGTTTCGTTACCAGCATTTGTTCCAGACGGGCAGTGCGCCCAATAACTTTTTTGTCCATGAAGAGCCGCAAACGCAGATCTACTACCGATTCAAGGCGGCGTATTTTCACGCCTCGACGATGGTCGATCCCGGACTGGTTCTCGTGGGAAAAAAGTACTTTTGGCAGGAGGAAGAACTGCGGGGCTCCACCGTCGACGATCGGGTCAACGACACGTTCATCACCGAGTTGGGATTTGACTTCGGACCACTGGCGATTGAGTTTAGTCCCTTGAGCGTGGTTAGCTGGGGCGTAAAGGCGGGCGATTATACGGGAGGCCTGGGTATCGAGGGAGGAGGAGATCCCATGCTATTGATGCGGGGCGGGGCGAAGCTAACGTTTCGCACGATCGAAGCCGAGCTATTCGGCGGACTGACCGTGGTCAATGAACGGGCGGGACTTAATTTGCTGCGATTCAATCTGGGTCTCAATTCCACGGGAGCGATCGGCCTTGCCTTCAGCTTCATCTATCGTGGGATGGCGATATACCCTCGCGATCGGAACATCTATACTTCTCAACAAGGCCCTAGCAATTACGACTACACGTCGTCGACGTTGACCAACATGCTGCGCCTGACCTGGACACTGTCTCGACGATGGTCTCTCGAAGGCTACGTGTCTCTCGAACACCGCAGCAGCGAATTCAATATCAAGGGCATCGGTGGGACCGATAGCGCCTGGTACCCCAAGGCGGGGGTAGCCACGTTCTTTACATTTTGATGCTCCGTCATCGGAGTGGGACATGTGTCACCCGCCGAGCTGCGACAGGAGATGCGACAGCAAGAACTCCGTCGTGCGGCGCCACACCAGCTCGCGCACGCGCGGGTCGGCCAGTTGGTGCGTGACGCCGGGCAACGGCATGTACTCGAAGGCGCGGTCGGCGCGCGTCAGGGCATCGGTCAATTTTTTCGAGTGGAAGGCGTACACGTTGTCGTCGGCGGTGCCGTGGATGATGAGCAGCGGACGCGAGAGTTGCGCGGCGTAGTGCAGCGGGCTTGACGCTTCGTAGCCCTTTGGATTGCGTTCGGGCAGATCGAGGTAGCGTTCGGTGTAATGCGTGTCGTAGTCCAGCCAGTCGATCACCGGCGCGCCCGCGACCGCGACCTTGTACACGTCCGGGCGGCGCAAGACCGCCAGCGCCGACATGGTGCCCCCGAACGACCATCCGTGGATACCGACGCGCGATAGATCCATCTGGCGATAACGCGCGCCGAGCGCCTGCAAGCCTGCGACCTGATCTCCGAGCGCGGCCTCACCCAAGTTGCCCTTGATGCTTCGCTCCCACGCGCGGTCGCGGCGCGGTGTGCCCCGGTTGTCGATCGCGACGACCATTGCGCCATGATCGGCCATCCATTGCGCGAGCACGTAGTTGCGCCGGTCGGATTTGACCATCAGCGAATGCGGACCGCCGTACACGTGAACAATGACCGGGTAGCGCCGCGCCGGATCGAACGCCTGCGGGCGCACGATGGCAGCATGAAACTTCGCTTCACCGACGGTGGTCAATTCGACGTTGATCGGAAATGGGGGATCCAGCGCGACGCTGGGAAGGCCACCCTGCGCCTGACCATCGTGGCGGCACACCCGCACCTCGGGCCACGCATCGATCGCCGTGCGCGCATCAACGAACACGTTGCCCTGGCGCGAAAAAACCGGCGCGTGCTCGGCATGGTCGCGGGTCACGGAATGAATCGCGCCACCATCCGAGTATGCGCGAACCAGAACGTTCGACACGGCGTCGCCAACCAGCGCGTGAATGCAGGCACGCCGCCCCTCCATGCACACATGCGCGACGCTCTGAAAACCTGCCGCGCCAGGAATCAGAACCACCTTGGTCACGCCGTCGGGCGCGCGCAGTTCAAGTTCACGCCGCCCGGTGTGCTCGCTGACCCACAGGAACCCGCTTCCGTCGGGTAGCCAGCGCGGCAGATCGCGGTCCAGGTTGACCCAGGCGTCATCGCGTTCGAGCGCCAGTCGGCGGGTCTTGCCAGTGGTTTCGTCGACGGCGAACAACACCATCTCGCGCTGATCGCGCGTTTGGACCAACACCGACAGGGGAGCGGTCGGCACATCCCACAGCACGCGTGCCAAATACGGGTACTGCTCGCGGTCCCAATCGACCCAGATCGTCCGGCCCGGCCGGGCGGGTAACTTCCGCGTGCCGAGCGCGACGATTCCCAGTCGAACGACGGCGTTCGGTTTCCCCGGACGCGGGTAGGGGAAAACGCGCGCGGGTCGCTCGGGGTGCGCGACGTCCACAATGCTGCACCGCTCGACGGCGCGCTGATCCACCTCGGCGTATGCCAGACGTTTGCTGTCCGGCGACCACCAGTATCCTTCGTGACGGGCCATTTCCTCCTCGGCGACAAACTCGGCGAGGCCGTGCATCAGATCCTCGGTTCCGCCCCTGGTTACCGCTCGTGCGGGGCCGGTGCCAGTCACTTCCTGCACGAAAAGATCGTGCCCGCGCACGAAGGCGATGTTTTTTCCGTCGGGCGAAAACCGCGGATCGATGATCGCGTCTGGACCAGGCTGCGTCAGCGCGCGAACTTTGCGGGAAGCACGACTAATCAGAAACAGACGATTCGACAGGTTGACCAGAATCGACGCGCCGTCGGGCGACAGCGCAAACGCCGCAAATCCGCTGTCGGCTATTCGCAGCCGTTCGCGGCGGGCCCGCTCCGCGTCAGAAACCGTCTCCTGGCTGCCACCCAGGATCTGCGCCGGGGTCACCACCTCGGCCGTCTTGCCGGAAGCGACGTCGTGCTCGAAAAGGCCGTGCTGCGGCGACCGCGCCGAGCTGCGCAGGAACAGCACCGCGCTCCCGTCGGGCGTGACCGCAAATCGGTTGGGTCGGCCGAGCAAAAACCCGCGCGTCTCGGCGAAGTCGCGCAAGAACGTCGGGTGGGGATCCGCAGGGGCCAACGTCGGATTCACGCGCCAGGCCGCCCTTGCACATGTCCAAGCACCGACAACACACCCGCGCGAAATGCTGATTCCGTGGTCGCGTCGTCGATCAAGGTGGCCTCAATGCCGTCGCGGCGCAGCACAGCGGCCCACGCTTCAGCCATCGCAGGCGCGCCCGAGATAACCACCTTGTGCGAACGCCCCGGAGGAATCAACGCAGGGCAATCAGCGGCGATGACCGCGCCAGTCAGGAACGCCTGGCGCTCCGCGGAGTTGCAGGTGCTCCGCTGCTCAAGCAGCCGAACCCCGTACAGCGCACGTGACAGGCCGGAACGAAGGGCGGCGGCGGCACCCGCTGCTATCCAGACGGGGTCCAGCGCTTCGGGTCGCCCGGCGGGCAGTGCGGACGACAAGATGGTTTGCGCCTGCACGGCGTGGATCAGTTCTCCCGACAGGGTGCTGACGCTGCCCGAAATCCGACCGCTCGGATCGACAGCGATCGCCTTCCAGTGCGACCCCACGTTCAGCAGAATGCCGCCGCCTGTCAGTGGCCCCGGTGCCTCGTGCAGACCAAGTGCCAGCACTTCTTCGCCGCGCATGAAGTCCGCGTCCAGGACGTTGCCGCCATCGACCTGCGCCGGTCCCGACCGCACGCCGGGAATAAACACGATGGGCACCGACGCAATCGCAGGCAGCACCTGTTGCCGCGAACCGGCGGCCAGCTCCGCCGCGCCCGCAGGCGCCTCGACGTGGGGCAGGTCGAGCAACCCTTGCGGCGAGGTGATCATTCCCGCCGCGCCGATCAGGACAGGATCAAATCCAGGCGCGCCCGCGATGACCTCACCCACCAGATCGCGCACCGCGCCCCGCAGGCGCTCGGTTGACCCGTCGCGGGCCGTGTCTTTGGCACCGACCTGAACCCGCGCGTGCGCCAGGACGCGACCGCCCTGCACCGCCCAGGCACGCGTGTGCGTCGTGCCACCGTCGATCAGGATGACGGCAAGGGCGTTCATCGCCGGGCGAGAATATCAGATCTAGTCTGGCCGCTAGCTGCCGCAGAGCTGGTACATCGGATCGCAGCCGCCGTTGGGGTTCGGCAACACATTGGCCGATGCGTCGTCGGGGTCGGCCTCGCGAAAAAAACCATCGCCGTCGGCGTCCACGCGCACCGGATCGGTGGCCACGAATGCGTCATCATTGACGGTGTAGTTGCTGCCGTCAGCGCTTCTGAGGACCACGTTGCCGCCCACGCGAGCATTGCCGATGCGCGTCCGCGGCTCGCCGCGTTCGGTCAGGTACACAGCGCTGGTTCCCAGCAGCCGGTCGACCGTGGCCTGAGACGGATGCCTGTAGGTGTTGCCGTTGCCGCACGAGATGATTGCAACTTCGGGATCAAGCTGCGCGAGAAAGGTCGCATTGGAAGAATGCTCGCTGCCGTGGTGACTCACCTTGATGACATCCACGTCGCCAACCAGACGAGCCACCCGCGTCTCGATGTCGTGGTACGTGTAGCCGTAGTTTGGGGCCGCGGCGAACTGGCCCGTCAGATCGCCGCCGATGAAATAGTCGAGCTTGCCGAAACGCAGCACGGAGGACACGGAGTAGTCGTTCTCGTTCGGCGGCGCGCGATCCCGGGAAAAGTCGCCGCGCAAAAGTCCCCCCCCACCGTCGCTGGCCACGATGGTGAACGTGACGCCGGTGCCAAGGTCGACCTTGGTTCGGCCCGGTTCGACGATTTCCGGATGCAGGATATCTCGCCCCGATCCATCCAGGTAGTCACGCCACCAGTTCAGGGTGCCGCTGCTGTCGCCGACGAACAGGTGTGAGTCGCGGTGCAGGGTGCGCCCGATGGCAAACCCCTGGACATTCGCCAGATGCCACAGCCCGCCGCGCCCGACGAACCCGGCGTGGTCGAGGTGAAAATGAGTGATGAGAACGTAGTCCAGCCGCGCGCAGCCGAGAACGCCTCGGACGTATGCGCCGATGGCCTCGGCACCCTTCGAGCCGTCCCACCGCGGCTCCGCCACATCGATCAGCATCGTCCTGCCCGAGGGTGCCACGATCAGTGTCGAATCGCCCTGCCTCACGTCGATGTGGTGGATTTCCAGCGTGCCGCGCTGCCAGGCTCCCGTCCCGCACGGCGGAACCAAGTTGAACTGCACCGCATCCGCCCGGGTGCCCGAATGCACAATGGCATCAGCACCCGCATTGGTTTGCGTCTCACCGTCATGCCCGTCGTGCGAGCAGTTGCCAGCGGTCACAACCGCGCACGCAATCAACAGACATCCCCGCGTCGACATTCTAGTCAGCCTAACAAATGAGTATCGGCGCCGCCCGCCCAAAGTTTCCTCTGGTGCGAGCGGCGCCGAATCGGAAAGCGCGCTCCGGTCAAAGCTGGATGGTCAAGGTGACCGTCGCTTTTGCCGCCTTTGTCGCCCTGGTATCGGTGGTGATACCGGCGAGCGCACGGGTCAAACAGTCGGCCGCATCCTTGCGGCCGCGCACCACCACGACCGCAGTCACGTGGCCCTCGCGATCAACCGTCAAGAGCAGGCTGATCTTGCCACCTTTGGGCACCAGAACACCGCAGGCCGCTTCGGGACCGGTCAGCAGACGCTTGATCTGTTCCGCCAGCCCCGCGGTCCGCATGACTTCCGACCTTTTCTTCGTCCGCTCGACTTCGTCCGCGGGCTCGGTTTCCCCGTTCTTCGACGCAGCCACCTCCATCGGAATCGGCGACCTGGGCATCGGCTCAGCTAATGCCTTCATCTTCATCAAGCCCAGGCCCCCGACGGCAAAGTTCGATACGCCTTCCGGAAGCGGCAACGGCTGGCGAACCGATTCCACCCCACCCGTGCGATTGGCAACCTGCGAATCGACCGCGACGAATGAAGTGAATTGCGTCAGCAGGTTGTACGCGAGCCCGAGATCCGTGATCGCGTCCTCGGCCGGCTGCCCCGCGCCGAGGTGCCGTTCGTCGTCGAGAATCTCGACCCACTTACGCGCCCACAACCAGCGCAAGGCGGCGTTGGACTCACGCACATCGGTCGGTCGAACGTCGATCGCCTGCTCGAAATGTCCGCTGGCCGTCCGACCCGTGACCACGATGCGGCCCTGTGCCGCGCCCGCGAACTTGCCGAACAGCAGCAGCGGCCGCCGCGCCATCAGATCCGGCACCTTCTGCGGGGCAACCTCGTACGCGCCAAACCCGTGGAACGCGACGTGAATGTCGGTCAGCACCGGCCGCTCGATCGTCTGGCGCAGTTTCTCTGCCTCGGCCGCGGCTTTTTCGGGACGCAGCACGATGAACGGCTCGCCCATCCCGGCGCGCGCCATGCCCTCGATCAGGCCGCGATTCACCGCGGACCCGATGCCAAACGCGAACAGGTTGGCCTCGTCGGCGCGCTCGCGAATGAAACGAAACGCCTGCGCCTCGACGCCGACGTAACCGTCGGTCACCACCACCACCGTTCGCGACACGTTGCGATCGCGGCGCGGAATCTTGTAGCTCATCTCCAGGCCACCCATCAGTTCAGTACCGCCCCCGCCCTGCTGCTTGCCAATCAGCGCGAGTGCCTCGGCGACGCTCGCCTGCGTCGCCGCCAGCGAGCCCGACGGTGCCATCACGTACGACGAGCCGGAAAACAGCGCGACGTTGAACGAATCGGTCGGCCGCAGTTGTCCCAAAAGCTTGCGCATCAACGCCTTGGCGGTGTCGAGCGGAAACCCGTGCATCGAGCCCGACACGTCGAGCAGGAAGATGTACTCGCGTGGCAACACCTGCGCCATCGTCGGCCGTTGCGGCGGTTCGACCAGCACCGCGAAGAACCCTTCGGGTTGTCCACGCGCCACTTCTCCCTCCCACAGAAGTGCGCCGGTGGCGATGCGGTCTCCCGCCAGTCGATAGCGCAAAACGAAGTCGCGGTTGCTGCCACCCGTCGCCCCGAGACGAATGTCCGCCGCGGTCGGACCCACGTAGGTGACCTTGACCGCGTGCGATGGTGACGTGATCTCGCGCAGTGGGATGCCCGCCTCGACGTGCGCACGAATATCGAACGCGAACGGCTCGGCCCCGCCCTGCGGGACGTGTGGGTTGGCGATCCACTTGTCGCGCTGCGGATCGGTGCCACCGCCGTAACGCGGCCCCACCACCGTCGGATACACGAATTCGTAGACGGCATCCTCGGGCACCAGCAATTCGGAATAGTCGAGCTGCACCTCGATGCGGTCGCCCGGCATGACGTTGGCAACGTTCATGGTGAAGACGTTCGGCCGCTGCTGTTCGAGCAGCGACGTCCGCCGACCCTCGCGCCGCGCCGTCTCGTAGGTTTCGCGCGCCGCCGCCCGCCGATCGATCTTGGCCTCGACCACGCGCCCGCCAATCTTCATGCGCATCCCATGCACCGCCGCGCGCGTCGAGGCCGGAAACACATAGATGGCCTCGATGGGCTTCTTGCCGTGATTCTCGAACACCTGGTGAACGCGCACCCGCGCGATGACGCCGGCGATGGCAACGTCGGCTGACGTCTCTTTGAGCGGCAGGCGCTCGTTGCCTGGATCGGTGCCCTCGACGAAAAAGTACGGCGCGCTCGTCCGATCGCCCTCGTCCGGCACGGCGTCGCGGGTGCCGCCCGGGAACATGATCTGGCCGCCCGGCGCGATCGGTCGGGCCAACACCTGGCTTGGCCGAACCGGCACCTGCGCGATCACCGACGTCTTCGGCGTGTCGCCGCGCGTTGCGGTCGGCGTGATGCCGAGCAAAACCACCGTCAGAATGCGTGCCTTGTTGTGTCGACCCATGGCGCATGACCTCCTACCCGAGAGTCGGCCTCGTCACCTCGAAGCCCGATCATTCGGACATCGCGAGGCCCAGTTTTGTTCCGGGTACTGGATTGAAACGCGCGAGCCTGCGCAAAGATCTATGTCGGCAAGAAAACTGGGTGGAAAGCCACCGCGCAGCCAGTGCGTGGAGGTCGTCGAGGCAGATGAGAGCTTCCTTGCAGACGCGGCCGCTACTTGAGGTCGGTCAAGCGGCGGCGCGTTTCACCACGCTTTGGCTCCCGCTTGCCCTGGCAGGCCGCGCACAGCCGCGCGTAAGGCATCAAGGCAAGGCGCTTGTCGGGAATCTCCTCCTCGCACTCCACGCACAGGCCCACCATCTCCGGTGCCTCTTCCATCGCCCGCAGCGCGCGATCGATGTGCCCGAGAAGCTCGGCGTGCTTTCGGTTCCGCTGCGAGGCAAGCGTCTGCAACATCTCGGACAAGGCCTGCGCGTCCTCGTCGGCGACGCCAACCGTCGCGGGATCGCTCCGGTTGGGTTCAATCTTGACCGGCGGTGCCTCTGCCGCCTGCACCCGCATGGCGAGCAAGGCTTGCTTCAAGACAGCGCGGTGCTTCGGCGTCACCGGCCAAGGCTACTGCAGCTTGGCTGCCTGCGGAATAATTCCGAGCACAACCCGCACGCGCGCGCGGGCAAGGACCAACTCGTCGGCAGCGAGCGCAGGCGCCATGATGTGCTCGAACGGTTCGGGGTAAAGCGCACGAATGCGCGCCTGGTCTGCCAGCGGCAATGAGGAACTGACCGGCCATGGCCTCCCAAACGCGCACCAGCCGCGGGCCCGGAAGATCCTTGTCGCTCATCGAGTCATCGAGTCATGGGGTAATGGGGTAGGCGATCTCGTAGGGACGGAAGCCTTCGAGGCGCGCGAGATCCCGCTCGAGCGCAGCACGGTCGTGGTTGGACAGCACGAAGAAGCCGAGGCAGTCGGCCATCGATATCGTGTATGCAACATCGGTACGCCCGATCCAGGCTGCGGCCCACTCGCTGGTGTGCTCGCTGGTGAACGGCGGGGGTACGAACTCCGCGATTGCGCCAGGCAAGGTCTTCATCGGGCAGTAGTGCGCGGCGTGCGGCCCGGCTCGCTCGATCAGGGTCGCGGGAAGGTCGGCCTGTATCTGGTAGTGAATCGAGCGCAGATCGATCCCACGACGCATGCGGTGCATCTCCGGCAACATCCCGCCCGGCACGCGCGCGGCGACCTCCAAGAACACCCAGCGCCCGTCAGGTCGACGAAGCACCTCGAGGTGGGTGCAGCCGTCTGGCACGCAGTCGAACGCGCCGAGCAGAGTCGCATTGAGCCTTTCCAGCTCTGGGAAAAGAGCGTCGCCGGGACCGATCGATATGCCACCCAACGGCGCGCCGCTGAGCGTTTCGCTTTGAGGAGCGAGGTAGCGGCCGGCGCCGAACCATGCGACTGCGCCCTCGATCACCACTGAATCGAGGTGATAACCCTCGCCGACGACGAACTCGTCCAGCTCGAGATCGTGCGGTGAGCGTGCGAGGAAGTCGGAGAGCGCGAGTGCGGTGTCCAGGCGCGCGGTGCCCGCCGAACTGTTCTCGGAAATCGGCTTCGCGAAGATCGGTAGGCCCAGCGTATGGATCACACGCGCGACGTACCCCTCGGGATCTGCCGCGAACTTGTTGCGATCGTGGGCCAGATAGCGCGGCAGGTACGCCTCCGCGCCGCGCATGGCGGCCTTCATGGCGAGCTTGTTCGTGAACGGCCGGAGCGCATCCGGGCTTGGCCCAAGTATCGAGAGTCGCTGGCGCACCTCCGCCACCGGGATCTGCATCGGCTCGATCATCGTCGCGACCCGAACCCGTGACGGTCCTCCAGCGCGTGCGATCCAGGGATCGATGGCGCGCTCGATCGTCCCGACGTCGAAGCGGTCGCAGGCGACCACGCTCGTCAAGTGCCCGAGGCGGTTCTCACGCGCCAAACGCTCTCGTGAGGCGGCACTGGTGACGATGACGCAGTGCTGGACGGCGGCGGCCAGCCCCGCCCAGTCCACGAGCCACGCGAAGGGTGGGTGGACGGCGATGAGCGTATCGACGCTCATCGTGAAGCCCCTCGCGCGCGCGCGACCAGTCGTCGACAGCGCACCCAGCCGTAGCGTGCCGTCGTGTAGCCGTAGTGCAGGAAGCCAAGCGGAGCCATCACGAGTACTCCGTTACGCCGGTCGCCGCCGGTGATCTCGTTGAAGAAACGCGCAGCCTCTCGGGACCGCTTGCTTGTCATGCGTTGCGGGGTCGGGATCCGGACCACACCCGGAAAGCGACGCACCTCGCGTTGCGCCCCCTCGACGCCGACGCCGCGCAGGGCAGCTGCGCCTACTTCTGCAAAGGGCCACCACGCGTCGGGGATCGGACGCTCGCGAGTGGGAGCAAAGCCAGCGTAGGTCTTCGCGTATGCGCAATAGCTGGCCGCCGACACGGCGCAGTCGACCACGAAGAAGGGCCGGAGCGGGTGGCGCAGTCGATAGCGCCACGCCTCCCAGGCGAGAAAGTCCTGGCCGAACTGGCTCTGCACGAGAGAAGGGTGGTAGCCCGCGTTGATGGTGAGGCGGGCCCAGGTCCGGCCGGCGATCACGTGCTCGTGGACGCGCACAATCATCAACGCGCGGTCCTGGCCACTCTCGTCGATCCCGAAGAGCCCGCGGATCTGGACCGCGCTCTCGTCCTCGACGTGCATGGCCAGATGAAACGTGTGGTCGTGGACGTCCAGGTGCTCAAAGATCGGGCGCCACAGTGCGAAGATGCGCCGAGCGAGAGCTTCCTTCTCAGCCGCATCGCCTCTGCGTCGGATCACGCCAAAGTCAACAAGCGATGTGCGCACACCCGCGCGGGTCACGGGCTGGTGCTCCCGGAAGATGTGCGCTGAGCGATCGCGGCAACATAAGTCACCACGTACGCAGTTCCGATGACCGCGCCCGGAGCGATGGTGTGCAAGATCTTGGGCGTTTCGTTGAGATGGTGCACCGTTGAGGGGCCCACCCAGACCAGCAGCAGTGCTGGGAGCGCGGCAAGCGCGATGGGAGACCGAGCGGCGACGCAGCGGCGTGCCGCGATCTCGATGATCGTCGTCAGGATGATGGTGAGCGCGAAGCTCCACAGCGCCTGTACCGCAGCGACGCGTACCGCGATCGCGGGACCGAAGCCGCAGTTCGCAACGTAGCCCCAGCCGCCGTAGAGCAGCGCGGCCGCGCTGCCCGATGCGATCACCCTGAGTATGGGGCGGCGTAGTGGCGCGTCAGCCGGCATGGGCCCGCCTCGCGTAGCCGTCAGCGTGTTCGCGGAGGAAGTCGCAGAGCGCATCAACAGCGTCGAGGCTGACCGCGTTGTAGAGAGACGCGCGTAGACCGCCCAGACTCCGATGGCCCGCGAGCCCGACGAGTCCTGCGCGTTCTGCAGCGACGAGGAACTCGGGCTCGAGGGATCGCCGACGCAGCCGGAACGCGACGTTCATCAGCGATCGGCTCCCCGTCTCTGCGTGCGGCTCGAAGACTTCGGGGTACGCGTCGAGGGTTGCGTAAACGCGCGTCGCCTTGGCCTCGTTTCGCGCTTTCATCGCGAGCAGCCCGTGGACCTCGTCGGCCAGCCAGCGAGTCACGAGCCAGGTCACGTAGATCGCGAAGACGGGCGGCGTGTTGAAGATCGAGTCATGGTCCGCGTGAGTCCGGTAGCGCAGCATGCTCGGGAGATCCGCGCCGCGATCGAGCACCCACTCGCGGACGAGGACCACGGTCACGCCGGCCGGGCCGAGGTTCTTCTGTGCATGGGCGTAGACGAGATCGAAGCGATCGAGATCGATCGGCCCCGCGAGGAAGTCGGACGACATGTCGCACACGCGCGGCACGTCGTCTCGCCCCGGCACGTACGGGAAGCGCAGCCCCTCAACGGTTTCGTTGGAAACGTAGTGGAGATAGGCAGCTCCCTCGCGCGGCTCGATCTCCTCGGTAGTGGGCAGCCGACGGTATCCCTCCGCCTCGCCGGACCAGAGCACATGCACACGCCCCTCCCGCATTGCGTCGGGCACCGACTTCGCGCTCCAGTAGCCAGAAACGACGTACTCCGCCACCGCTGCAGACCCGCGGAGCAGATGCATCGGGATCATCGAGAACTGAAGGCTCCCACCTCCTTGGAGAAACAGTACGCGAAACCCCGGCGGTGCCCCGACGAGCGTAAGCAGTCGCTCCTCGGTCTCGCGGACGATCTCGGCAAACCGGGCAGACCGGTGGCTGAGTCCCAAGATCGAGTCTCCGGTGTCCTCGAAGAGGCGCACTGCGCGTGACGCTTCCTCCAACACCGAGCGAGGAAGCGCACCCGGCCCTCCGGAGAAGTTGTGGCACCGAGATTCGGGTGTCGTCTCGTCGTATGCGTGGGTCATGGTGCTCGTTCCATGCACCGGGCCAGTTTTCCTGCAAAAGAGATCATCCAGGATGGTTGTGCCATGGAAGTGGATGCACTCGTAAGCGAAACAAAGGCCATTTTTTCCCAGGGCGGAGAGTGCGGAAGAAGTGGTCCCTGGGCACGACCAGCGCTGCGTCCTTCGTGGCTACGATGACCAGATTGAGCGCGATCCACAATCAGAGGCCGAGCCACAAGCGAAGAGCCGCCTCGACGGGCTCGAGATCGCCCAGAGCGAGCGAGCCCATCCGCTTGCCGACGCGATCTGTACGGACACTCGTCACCTTGTCCACCATGGCCTGGGAGCGCGCGCGTAGACCATTCGCGCGACCTGGTCGGAGGGCGATGCGAAACAAGTCGGCGTCAACGAGCGTACTCGTGATGGGTACCACCGTCACGCTGGCGTGCGTCGCATTGAATAAGTCGGACTGGACAATGAGGGCGGGGCGGGGCTTACCGGCAAAGTCGCCGGAGCCCGCCACGGTCACCACGTCGCCCCGCTTCAGCTCATCCATTCGCGGTCGTCGTGTTCGAACTCGACGTCAGCCGCTTGGGCCGCGCGGAGCGACTGCTCGCGTGCGCGGGCACAGAGGGCGTCACGCGATACGTAGGCGGCAATGGCCTCGCGCGCGATGGCGCTTTTCGTCGTCTTGCGCCGGCGCGCCAGGGTCGCGAGGTCGCGGTCAAGACGTGGGTCGAGCCGGACGCCGAGCATGTTCAACATGTTTAACACGAGGGAGAGATCCCGGCAACAGAGCATGGTTTGCAGCCGCCCTGCGGCATGAGACGCAGTCGCGGCGCGCGGACGCGGGATCATCACTGGCAGGGCTGGCAGTTAAGCGTGCCCGACGAGGCAGAACATGTGCAAGAGACCGATGGCATGCCGCCCGGACATCGGTGAAGACACTGCAGTCCCGCAATCGGGCACGACTGCGATTGCCCGCAGCAAACGCACCACAAAGAGCCCCCCGTGCAGCGACAATTGTAGTTACCAGCGCCGCCGCCGCAGCTCCCCGGTGACGGATCGTCGCACATGCAGCCCTCCCCTGTGCAGACTTTACCCTGCGCGCAAATGGTGGCCCCGCAGGTGGGCGGCGAGGGGCACGGATTGCAATTCCAGTTGGTCCCGGAACAGGTGCAGGTCGTGGTGCCGTTGGGACAACGCAAGTTGCATGTGGCACCCTGGGCCAAGCACTGTGCGCCCTGCATGGTACCTGGCATGCACAGCGGCGGCTGCGGCGGGCACATCGGGCATCTCGCCGGACCGCCGGGCATGTCGCAGATGCATGGGCCAAGCGGCGGACTCGGTTGGGGACAAGACTGTTGTTGTGACTGGCAGGTCGTCAGGCCGGATTGGCACTGCGGACCGATCGGGCCCGGCACGCAGGGACAGGCACCACAGGACCACCCGCCATTGACGCAGTTGCAAGCCACGGCCGTGCCAGAGGGACAGGTGTACGTACACGAGAGACTCCCGGACGCGCATGATCCCTGCGGCTGGCACGCCGACGCATCGGGCGGCACATCAGCCGGCACATCAGCCGGTGGCGGATCCATGGGCAAGTCCGGCGCGACCTCGATCACCATCGGCGCATCGAGTGCCTCGGGCGGCATCTCCCCAGCGCCGTCCTGCGCTGGTTCGACCTGCGGCTCGGGGCGTATCTCCGTGGCATCCACCGCCGCGTCCGGGCGCGGCTCAAGCGGCGGTTCAGGTGCCGGTTCGGCGGACTCGGGCGCAGCCCGCCCCAGGCGCAGCGTCGCTTGCACGCGGGCGAGCGCGACCAGTCTCGCGCTGGCCTCTTCCAGGTCGGTCACCTCGGCCCCGCGGTAAAGGCCCCTGGCCCGGACCTTCGCCACTTTGCCGCCGTCCGAATCGGCGAATCGGAGCGTGAAGGTATCGCCGGTCACGAGCCTCTTCCCCGCGGCCACGGTCGGGAACAGCAGGCCCCCGCTGCCCGGAGCCATCACGCCATCGATCAGAACCTCCACGAGCCGTATTTGATCGACCGGGAAATCCAAGGCGATCTCCAGACGGAGTTCGATCATGGTCGCGGCCTCCTGCTTTGCGCAGCCGCAGGCAAGCCCCACCAGGAAAAGCGCGGTGCGACGCATGGGCCGTTATCGAAAGTCCTTGTGGCCGAGTGTACCCAGGCGCGGATCCGTCTCCCGCCCGCTCAGCGCGACCACGGCCGCCGCCGCACCGGCGAGCACCGCCACCCCCGTCCACAGGTACCAGCGGGTGTACCAGGCTGCTGGGCGTGGCTCGGGCCTGTCGGCATCCGCCCCACCCAGGGATCCCGCCAGTACGAGCGGCGGTGGCGGCGCGATCACCGACAGCGGTGTCGGCCGCGTTTCGGCGGGCAGGCTCGGGGCCGGTTTCGGCGCCACAACCACGGGCGGCGCCACAACCACGGGCGGCGGCGCGGGTACGGCCACCTTCTGTTTATCGAGTTGCTCTTGCAGCCGTTCAAGGTGCTTGCGCACCTCCTCCTGGTTCACCGCCTGGGGCAGATTGCGCAGATAGCCCCTATAAAAGCCGATCGCCTTGTCCACCTTGCCCGCGAGGCGATACGCCTGCCCGAGGTTATAGAGCAGGATCGGATCAGGCTTGGCGGTGTACGCCTTCTCGAACTCCGCAGCGGCCTCGTCGTACTTCAAGAGGTTGTAGGCCGCCATGCCCTTCTTGTAGTGCTCCCGCGCGGCCTCGGCCGACTCGCTCCCCTGGGCCGCGGCCCGCCCGTGACACAGCGCAACCATCAACGTTATCTTACAAGCCCCACGCAGGAGCGCCTTCGCGGCAACAAACACGAGTTCATCTTACCAAGAAACTGCCCGGTTCGATACCGCAAGCGGCCTCGTTTCCTGCGGCAATGCAATGCAAGGATAGTGATAGTGAAGACGCAGTCGTCATCGAACCAGGCGCTTGTCTTCGAGAAGCTGGCTAAACTGGTCGAGGCCCATGATCTCGATCCCATCGGGGGTGCGGCCAGCCTCGTTTCCCGCGTGCAATAGAATCCGTCGCAGCACACTTCCGCGTTCCGCGATGGCGCGCAAGCCGCGAAAGTGGTCGGGGCGCACACGGGTGGAAGCCTTGACCTCAATCGCCACGCGCGCGTTGCCCGCGACCAGAAGAAAATCTACTTCCGTGAGGTTCGCCTCCGCCGGTGCCCAGTAATAGATGTCGTCGATCGGCAGTTTGCCAAGATCGCGGTAGAGGCGAAGCAGCATGAACACAAATCCCTCGAACAGTGCGCCGCGCTCTTCGCCGACGGGTGTGCCGCGCGCGTGCTTCAGGGCACGGACGATTCCAGGATCCACCCAGAACAGCTTGGGATGGCGCTTCTCGCGCAGTCGGAGCTTTCCCTCCCACGCCGGGAGCCGACTCGCGACCAGCGTGTCTTCCAGGATCGCCAGGTAGCCAAGAACCGTGGTGCGCGAAACACCCGTGTCACGCGCCAGGGCCGAGACGTTCAACACCTGCCCATGAAAAAGCGCGGCGACGGGCAAGAAGCGGGCAAATCCGGGAAGGTTGCGAACCAGCGCCTCCGCCTGAATTTCCTCTTTCAGGTACAGCCTCGCGTACGCATCGAGGGTGTCCTCCGGATCCGGCGCGGTCCACACCACCGGCAGCGTCCCGGTGCCGAGGGCCCGCGCCAGGTCGAAGTCGCGCCCCAATTCAGCCGGCGCGAATGGGAACATGGTGCGATGGACCGCCCGTCCGCCAAGCAGATTCACGCCAGCGCGGCGCAGTTTCCTGGCGGATGAGCCCGTGAGCGCGAACTTGAGCTTCCGCTGTTCGATGGCCCGATGAATTTCGTTGAGCAGCGTGGGCAAGCGCTGGACCTCGTCGACGACCACCCATGCGCCGATTGGCAGCGCCTCCATTTCGCGGCGGAACGCCCCCGCCTCGGCCAGGTGACGCTGATGCACCTCCTCGTCGAGCAGGTCGATGCGCTTGACCCCGGCAAAGTGTTGGTCGAGCCACGTGGTCTTGCCCGTGCCCCGTGGACCCAGAAGGAAGAACGACCCCTTGGGGGGCGACAGGATCCTTGTATACATGACCGTCATATTACGCCGTAAAATGACGACACACAATGCAGGTGGTTCACCGGCTCACCTGGGACGGCCTGACCCGGGGGCATTCGGATAAGATATTCGTATGCCAAAAATCGACTGCGAAAAGGTACCTCTGGTGACGGGAAGTAAGTACCCGGTGCCGTTCGACCAGCCCTGTAAGACGCGACAGAACCAGCTAGAGTGGCTCGCGCCCCGAGATAGAGCGCCTGAAGCAGCCACACCGGCGAGAGCAGCAAGCTGCTCACCCATACGGCGTGTGCCCACCACCTTCCGTTTTGTCGGTTCGAGGCCAGGCTTTGGTTCATGACGGGCGTAGAGACAGGCGACGCTGACGTCTTCGATGAAGCCGGGTGTTGGTTGTTCACCGTCGCGACCCAGGACGTTTGCCAACGGGTGGACTCTCAGGATTCTCCGGGAGCTGGGCACCGTGCCAGGTTGCGACGAGCTCGACGTGGGGGCGCGGCGCTCCATCAAGAGCGGCGCTCCACGGCGACGGCAACTCGAGCGCCACCAGCACCTCGTCGCGGTGCTGCTCGAGCGTGGCCGTCAGCGTCGGGCTGGCGTCACCGCCGGACCGTTTCTTCGCCATCGCCATCGCGGCTTCGAATCCGAACAGTCGATGGAAGAGGCTAGGGGCGCTTCGGCGTGCAGTCCACGCACGGCGGTTGACATCACCGACGCGGGGTAGCCGAAGTCGGCCGTCGCCACCACGCGGCGGCCGTCGACCTCGTCGCCGAACACCCTGGAGGCGAGTTCGCTCTCGGCGGTGCATCCAGCGAAGCGTAGCAACGCCACCTCGTGACACGCGCGAACGTCGGCGTCGGATAGACCCGCCGCGCGAGCGAGGAGCGCGGCAACCGCGGCGCTGGACAGCGAAAGGTCCGGCGGATAGCCCATGCCTGCGCCCGCGGCGACGGCGAGGGCCGCCTCGATCTCCGAGCGTCGCACCGGCCCCACGCGCAGGGCCCTATCAGTTGCCTCGCGGCGCTGCGCGACCAGGGCGTCCCGCCCGAGCGCTGGGCACCCTTTGCCTGCTGCGACGACATCGCCACGCGCGCGAGGCGGCCGATCCTATTGCGCCGTCTCGATGAGGAAACCGTCGCCCAGCTCGCCCGAGGAAAACGCCACGCGCGGCGCCAGGCCAAGCGCCCGAATGATGTCCGCGACCAACACCGGGAACATCATGACCTTGTGGCCGTAGACCCCGCTGATGCACGGGTCGCGCAGCTCGGCCACCCACTGCGGGTTCGCATCCAGATCCGCGATGAACTGCATCGCATCCGCGAGCATCAGTGCCTTGGGCTGTGGCATGCCCATGGCCCTCTCCATCGCCCATTTATCCAGCTCTTTCCGATAGGTGGGCGCATCGACCCAGTGGCCGTTCGCCCCGCGCAATCGGCCCGCCATGGCGAGCAGAATGCTGCTCTCACCCAGAGACACGAGCTCCTTGTCGAGCTTGTTGTCCAGGATGTACATTGCGAGCTTCGCCCTGACGGGCTCGACTGCCGGATCCGTCACCCGGGTGCGGAGGTCCGTAAGAAAAGCCTCACGAGCCAACTTGTAGGTCGGGTACGTGGGGTTCGAGAAGAACAGCATGCCTGCTGCTTGGCTCCCGAGAGCGATCTTGATCACGGACGGCGCCGGCGGGTCGGCCATGTGCCGGAAAGAGATCTGGAAGCTTTGGCTTCCGGTGTCGAGCACGATCTTGTTGGGTGTCCCCTTGGATCCCGCGATGTAGCCGAAGGTGCCTTCCTCATCGGGCGTGAGGATCTTGAGGTCGAGGTTGAGCTTGCTTTTGAACCACATCGTGATGGCGGCCTGGTTCGTGGCCTTGCGCGCCCACTCGGTCGCCACGGCGCCGAGCATCGTGCCCTGATCGCTCGTGCACAGGCTCAGGTAGTCATCCCGGATGAACTTCACGAGCGCGTCCATGTCGGCCTCAAGCAAGGGCTTGCCCATCTGGGTCGTGGCATCGATCGTCTTGGCACCAAGATTCTGCGCGACCTTGCACGTCCGTTCGCCGTCGAACGTGGCCCGCATCCCCGGAATCAGCGAACCGATGACGAGTTTGACGTTCTTGCTGCCGATATCGAGCGCGCAGTAGCGCTTGCGCGGCGGACCAAGCGCGGCGAGAGCCTGCGTTCGCAGTGGATCGCACGCGGCTTCCGTGACCGTGGGGCAGGCAGGACCATCAGCCGGTGGCATGTCGCGAGGCGCCTCGCGCTGTGCATCCATCGCCACGGCCGACATGTCCGGCCCTGGGGTCTGGGCCGACGGCGTGTCCACGACGGCCCCGTCGAGATTGACCGCCGGCGCCATGTCCCGTGTCTCGGGCTTGTCCGAGGGCTTGCACGAGCCCGCCAGCAGCCCCAGGGCTGTCAACCCGAAGAAGATCGATCGTCCGCGTGGCATGTTCATGATTGTCTCCTGGTTCACTCCTGGTTTGTTTATCACGCCCCGCCACGAACACATCGCTCAGATGTTGGTTGTCGAGACCCTGCGCGCGGTGGACTCTCAGGATTCTCCGGGAACTGGGCACCGTGCCAGGTTGCGACGATCCAAATGATTCGGCCCTCGACTCGGTAGAAGAATCGGTACGGCGAGACGATGACCTGCCGGTGCGGCAGCTCGGGGAACACCGGGATGTGGTGCCCGGATGCTGGAAACCGGCTCAGTCGGCCAAGTGCTTTGTGAACCCGCGTCTTCAGCTTGACGGCCGCGAGAGGATTCTCGCGACGAATGTACTGCAGCCCCGAGAGGAACTGGGCCTTCGCCGACGGAGTGAAGCGGACTCTCACTTTGCAAGCAGCCGGTCAGCTTCCGCCATGACCTCTTCGAGGTCGAACCCCTTGCCTGCGGCGACCTCGCGGTCGCCCCGTGCCAGGAGCCTGAGGAGCTCGTGATCATGCTCGGACCGTTCGTATTCCTCGATGCTCACCATGACCGCCGCAGCACGGCCGCGCTGAGTGATGACGAGTGGCTCGTTCATCCTGTGCAGGCGCGCGAGAACGCTTGCTGCGTTTTGGCGCAGATCGCTGATCGGAACGATGGCGGAAATCTTGCTCATGAACACACCTTCAACAGTACTAGTGACCGTACTACCAGACGTCCTTCCGTCCTTCCAGGCAAACGCCTTCAAGCCGTGCCAGAACCGACAGCGGTCGAGGCATGGCTCGAAGGCCCGGGTCCAGGGCCTGGCACGGGCACCTTCGCAGCCGAGCCAGGGGTTTGTCCGATGGCGGGGTGAAGTCCGCGAATTTACTTTGCCGACGAGGGACGAGCAGCGGCCCGCCCCTGACAATGGACTTGACGTCCACCCCGGCGTGTTTCTGCTGTATCTTGCGACGCTTCAAAGTCGCCCGCCGCCGCCAGACAGCACGATGAGCGGGTGGCGGGATCCTAAAAGCACCATCAGAACAAGGACGACATCATGGGCAAGATCATCGGAATCGACCTCGGTACCACCAACTCCGTCGTGGCCATCATGGAAGGCAAGGAGCCCAAAGTGATCGCGAACGAGGAAGGTGGTCGCCTGACCCCGTCGGTGGTCGCGTGGGACGAAAAGGGCGAGGTTCTGGTCGGGCAGATCGCGCGTCGGCAAGCCATCACCAATCCGGAAAACACGATCTATTCGGCCAAGCGCTTCATTGGACGGCGTTTCGAGGAAGTTGGCGAGGAAACCAAGCGCATTCCGTACAAGGTCATGCGCGGCGGCAACGGTGAGGCGACGTTCGAGCTTCGCGGCAAGCAGGTTTCGGTGCCCGAGGTGTCGTCGCGGGTCCTCGGCAAGCTGAAGAAGGCGGCCGAGGACTACCTGGGCGAGAAAGTGACCGACGCGGTCATCACCGTCCCGGCGTATTTCAACGATGCGCAAAGGCAGGCGACCAAGGACGCGGGGCGCATCGCGGGCCTCGACGTCAAGCGCATCGTCAACGAGCCAACCGCGGCGGCGCTTGCCTACGGCCTCGACAAGAAGAAAGACGAGATCATCGCGGTGTACGACTTCGGTGGTGGCACCTTCGACGTGTCGATTCTTGAAGTGGGCGAGAACGTGGTCGAGGTCATTTCGACCAACGGTGACACGCACCTGGGCGGCGACGACATCGATCTGCGCGTCATGGACTGGTTGATCGCCGAGTTCAAGAAGGATCAGGGCCTTGACGTGTCGAAGGACAAGATGGTGCTGCAGCGCCTGCGCGAGGCGGCCGAGAAGGCCAAGATCGAGCTGTCTTCTGTCTCGGAGACGGAGATCAACCTGCCGTTCCTGACCGCGGACGCCAGCGGCCCCAAGCACTTGCAGATGAAGCTGTCGCGCGCGAAGTTGGAACAACTGATCGGCGACCTGGCACAGCGAACCATGGAGCCCTGCAAGAAGGCGCTCGCGGACGCCGGCAAGAAAGTGTCCGAGATCAGCGAGGTCGTGCTGGTCGGCGGTTCGACCCGCATCCCCATGGTGCAAAAGCTCGTCCGCGAGTTTTTCGGCAAGGAGTCGCACAAGGGCGTCAACCCGGACGAGGTGGTGGCACTCGGCGCGGCGGTGCAGGCGGGCGTGCTCTCG
>CAYSKR010000231.1:0-3597 GCA_964431675.1 uncultured Myxococcales bacterium | reverse complement strand
CCCCCAAACAGATCATCGAGGCGTTCTCACCGCCCCACGGCTTCTCGCACCAGGCCGTTGCATGAAGCCAGGAGCGCCGCGGATCCCGCAGAGCCTCTTGCCATCTGGCAGCCGCGCCGCAGCTTCGGCTCGGCGAAGCGGCCGAGCGCCGACATCACCTTGGTTGAGTCTGTGTAAGGCGACCGCCTGGCCGAGTAATCCTTGATCACGCCCATGATCTGTTGCTCTTCGGTGACAGTGAGCACCTCGACGCGCCCGACCAGCGTGCGAACCAGCTCGGTCGGCTGCGGGGTGATCTTGATGGGCAACAGTTGGTCGGTCCACTCGCGCGGCACGATGTACAGCACGCGGGTGCCGGGGATCTTGAAGTAGCTGCGCTCCCAGGTGTCAACCATCGCCTGCGACTCGTCATCGGTAAGACCGCTCGCGACCAGTCCCTGCTTTACCTCCTGCTTGGCCTGGGCGATGAAGCTGTCGGCACCGAGGCGCCCGGACAGCAACAGCACCTGTTTGCTGCCTGCGGCACCGATTGCGCCGAGGCTCTTCACGAAGCCGCCCGACTCCTCGACGTGGAGGAGGTAGGCGTTGGGAATCGGCTGGCGCGAATCGTTGCGGATGGCGAGCTCGCTATCGCTGACGCTGTGGATGCGCAGCGCGGGGTCGAAGCTGCCGAGCCCGCGATAGAAGATGAACCGCTCCTTTTCGTCGGACCTGCCACTGATGCGCACCGGCAGCGATTTCACCCGCCGTGACGGCGCCCAGATGTCGGTCGCCGCGACCGCGGGAAAGTCGGCGTCGCCGAGGTTCGGATCGAGCTTGCCGATCCAGGTCATCGAGCCGCCTCCGACGACCGCCCCATCCCTCAGCGCATTGATCGCCGGCGCAAAGCTCGCGACGCCGGGATACCACTGCGAGATGATCCCCCTGGGGAAATCGACCTTGACGGTGACCTCGGAAGCGTCTCCGTAGAAATAGATGACCGGTGTCTCCAGCTTCTGAGTGACGTTCTTGGGGCAGAACTCCAGCCCTCCCTTGGTCAGCACGCAGGGGTTACGCGTCAGAAGATCTGCCCGGCCATGCACGAACTTCGGTAGCGGCTCGTCCTCGTGGGCCATGCCGTCCATCGTCTCGCCGAGCGAGCTTTGCATCGAGGTGAACGTGCCCCACTCGTGGGCGACGAGCCTCGGCGAGGCGATGTCACCGGATCCCGGCGAGCCGTTGCCACCGGATCCCGGCGAGCCGATGCCACCGGATCCCGAGGAAGGACCGTTACCCTCCAGGCCAGAGCAGGACACGAGCAACGCAAAAAGCGGCAGAACAATGAAAGGCTTTCGTGAATGGATCAGCATGTGTTGTTACCTCCAGATGAGTACTATGCCGACTTGGTCGATCCGGGACAAAAGCCACCCCCGAACAACGTCCATGTCGCCCTCCTTTCGCTTTTTTTCTGGCGTTGACTTATCCTTGCCGAGGATTAGCGTGGGGCTGTGTTGGTGAGAAAACGCGACGCACTCAGATGGACACTGATCGCGGTGTTGGCGCTGGCGGTGCCCGGCTGCGGCGCTGGCCTCGTCGGTGGCCCCGAACTCGCGGCTCCCGCCGGTGGCGCGGCCGGAACCTCGGTGTCGTCGGCGGGTGCCAGCGGCGGTCGTGACAGCGGCGCAGGCGGCACCGCCGCGGGCGGCACTGGGGGGGCAGGCGCGGGCGGAGCGGGAGCGGGAGCGGGAGGCGCGGCCGCGCCGATGTGCCCGCCCGCGGGTTGCGCGTGCGCCCCGAGCGGCGGCGGCCCCTACTGGGTGGAGGAAGGCGCCACCGTCACGGCCCCGATCAAGTGCATGACCGGCAGCGCGCCGCCGATGGCCGGGTTCACGCTCGCCAACCTGCCACCGGGCGCGGTCTACGACGCGGCCACGGCGACCTTGAGGTGGACGACCGGGCTCGACGCGGCCGGCGTCTACCTGGTGACGGTCAGCGTCCCGGCGCTGGGCGAGAGCAGCGAGCTCAAGATCGGCGTGGCCGACAAGTTCGACGATCTCGCCAACCTGCCGATCAAGAATCCGGCAGCGTACACCGAGGAGTTCGGGCTGCCGGTGTTTCACTTCGCGCCGTCGCCGACGCTCGACACCACGAGCCTTGCCGAGACGCTTGCGCTACACGCCGGCGTCGTCGACAACGGCTGCCAGCAGCGCTGCAGCGGCATCGAAGTCTATGTGCCCATCACCATCACCTACCGAGGTGTCGTCTACAAGGCCGAGGTCAAGTATCGAGGCGCGTCATCACTCGACTACCCGAAGCGAAGCTACACGTTGCGCTTCAATCAGGGCATCGAGTTCACCGAGCCGTCGCTGGCGGCAGGTCGCATCAGGAAGCGCAAGAAACTGACCTTGACCACGACCTTCGACGACAATTCCTACGTGCGCTGGCGGCTGGCGTTCGAGACCTGGAACCGCACCGATGCCATGACGATCCAGATCCCGCACTACTCGGCCGTGGTCTATGTGAACAACAAGTACCAGGGCCTGTTCACGGTCTCGGACAAGATCGACGGCGATCTGCTCAAGGCTGCGGGCCTGCACCCCGACGCCAACGTGTTCATGGCGATCGGGCACGCGGCGAATTTCTACGACACGCAGTACGTCCGCGCGACCGCGACCAAGCCCGCCGGACCGCAGCCCAAGATCTGCTTCTTCGAGGGCTTCACGAGGAAGCAGGGCACGCCCGCGATGTGCGAAGGCACCACGTTCAACTCGAAAACCGCGTTCAATGATCTGATGCCCTTGCTCGACTTCGTCATGAAGTCGCCCGACCAGACTTTCCGGACCGACCTGCCCAAGTGGATCGAGGTGCGCGACTACGTCAACTGGTTCATCCACGTCACCGCGATCACCGCAGGCGACACCTACGGCAAGAACGCGCTGCACGTACACGATCCGGCAACCTCCGCGCCCTGGCGCGTGGTGCTGTGGGACTTCAACGACTCGTTCGGCCAGGACTACAGCACCCTGCGCATCGGCCCCATGGAGGATCCGCGGGCGCTCGCTGTGGTCACGCCGATGACCTACTACGAGAACAACAATTTGTGGCGTCGCATGTGGCTCGATTCCACCTACGGCCCGCAGATCCGCGCCCGCTACGCCGACATGCTGAAGAAGGAATTGAAGCTCGAGACGGTGCAGGGACTGTTCGAGGGCTTGGTCAAGGAAACCGACGCCAGCGCCCGCCGCGACGAGCGGCGCTGGGGTGCCGCGTACAAGATGTATTACCGCCCGAAGCGCACGGACCTGATCCCGTACGCGGGGGAGGTGGCGTACATGCGCGCGTGGCTCGTCAAGCGCTGGGCGTACCTCAATTCGGTGTTTCCGTAGGCGATCCGCGTCCAGGGCGCGGTCAAGAGGTGTCCAGAAATCGTCACGAGCAGGCCGGGCGCGCAGTAGATTTCTGGACACCTCTTCAACTGAAGTCGATCTTCACGTCGTCGGCCACGCCGCCCAGGATGTGGTAGTCGCAGTTGGTTTCCTGCAAGATCGACCCGGGCACCAGGGTGTTGACTGGACCGTGGGCCACCAGGCGGGCGATGAAGCGTTGCCACGACACGCC
>CAYSKR010000230.1:0-11116 GCA_964431675.1 uncultured Myxococcales bacterium | reverse complement strand
CACCGGTCGCAACGATCAGTGCCCGTGCGCCTCCGGCAAGAAGTACAAGAAGTGCCACCTCACCATCGACGAGGTGGCCGCCGCACCGCCGACCCTGGCCCCAGATCCCCAGGAACAGTTGGCGGAAGCCTGGCGCCTGTTCGAGCAGCGCCGACCCGGTGCCGCCGAAAAGGTGTTTCGCGCCGTGCTTGCGCTCGACCCAACGTTGATCGATGCACAGGTCGGGGTGGGCATGGCCAAGCTGTCGATGGGCGACCTGGACGCCGCGCGCAAGGAGCTTGGCGTCGCGGTGGTGGCGGGCGAGAAAGCGGCGGCAGGCTTCCGCAAGGAAGGCGTCACCGACGCGTTCACGCGCAAGGAAGCGCAGCCTTACATCCGCGCCTGCCACGCGCTCGGCTGCCTGGCCTACGATCAAGCTCGCCACGAAGACGGCCTCGGCGATCTCGAGCGCGTCTACTCGATCGATCACGGTGCCGTGGGCACCGAGGCCCGGCTGGTCGCGAGCAAGTCGCTGATGAGGCTCGGTCGCCCCGAGGACTGCATCAAGATTCTCACCGCAGCTAAGCAGTCCGAGACGGGCGGCGCGCGCGCGGGGTTGGGCCTGGCGCTGGCGCACTTTTCCGCAGGCGATGCGACCAAGGCAGGCCGCGCCCTGGACGAAGCGCTGGCGGCCAATCCGCACTACGGCAAGGCGCTGCTCGGGCTCATCCGCAGAAACATCGACACCCCGGCCGGGGCAGCCCCGGGTAGCCGCGAAGAAGCCCTGGTCTATGCCCAGACCTACGGCGACGTGTGGGACGCCGCGGCCAAGCAGTTCCTTGAGCAGCACCTGGCCACGCGCGCCACTGCCCGTGCAGGCACCGCGGTGGCACCCGACGCGGCCCGATGACCTTGCCCGCCCCGCCCGCGGCGACGAGCGCTTCCGCTTCCCTTGAGCGCCGTCGCCTTCTGCGCGATGGATTGATCCATAAGCTCGTCGGCAGAAAAGTCTCGCTCTCGACCGCAGACTTTCACCACGTGGTCGGCTGGCTGGTTGAAATTCTCGCCGACGGACGCCTGCGCCTGCGGGTCAAAGATCGAGAGCTGTTCGTGGCGCAGGGCGCAGTGGCGCGCATCCACACCGCCGACCCCGCATTGGCTGAATACATCAAGTAGGTTTGACCGTTCACACCTGACACAAACACGCCTTAAATTGTGGCCCCGCCCGCGCATTGCGGTAATGTCCCTTCGTGCCGCCCTCTGTTCGCCCCCAGGACCGCCGCGCTTCGCGACGCAACCCGGTGCAGGTGCGCCTGAGCCTGGGTGACACCCATGGTGCCTTCACCGGCCGCACCGTCGACGTCAGCCGCGGCGGAATCTTCGCCGCCACGCCCGAGACGCGGCCCGTGGGCTCGCTGCTGCGGGTGCGGGTGTTGCCGGTCAAGGGTGAGTCCATCTACGCCGTCGGCGTCGTGGTGCGCTGCTTTGCCAACGTCGAGAACGAGCAGGGCGAAGGCTCGCCCGGCATGGCGATCGCGCTGACGTCGACCAGCGAAACTTGGGATCGCTTCTGGGACGAAGCGAACCCGAAAGCTGGCGAGCGCAACAAGGACAAGCTTTAGGCGCGCCGCTGCGCCGGTTGCAAAGTCTTGAGCGGCAGCGGCGCCAGCAGATTTCCGGTCTCGGGCGACAAAGCTGCGGCCCTGGCGCAACGCCTTGCCCGGTTGTCGATCCGCGAAGACGATCTCGAGGAAAGCTTCGTCACGTCAGGCGGCAAGGGCGGCCAGAACGTCAACAAGGTCGCCACCTGCGTGTGGCTGGTCCACCGTTCCACGGGCACCCACGTCAAGTGCCAGGACACGCGCTCGCAGGGGATGAACCGCTACCTCGCGCGGCAGTGGCTCTGCGCCAAAATTGAAACCGCACGGCTGGGCCAGCAAAGTGAGCAGGTTGCCGCGATGGAGAAAATCCGGCGGCAAAAGCGTCGGCGATCCCGGCGCGCCAAACAAAAGATGCTCACGCAAAAACGCGACCACGCCGCCACCAAGGCCTTGCGTGGCCGCGTGCGCGGCGAAGATTAGTTCGGAACCTTCGCCGCCTTGGACGGAATACTTCGCTGGACAGGGCGAGGCTGTGGGGGTAGACGTGAGGGCTCGGGATAACCTGCGAGCCGAAGTGGCGCCGTAGGGCGTTTTCCCGAGAACGTCCGTCAGGAAAAAAAACAACATGGCCGAAGGCACGATCAAGAAACTCACCGACAAGGGATTTGGTTTCATCAACACCGGCGCAGGGAAGGATCTGTTCTTCCACACGTCGGCGGTCGAAGGAACCACGTTCGAACAGCTCTCCGAAGGGCAGAAGGTTTCGTTCACCGAAGGCGTCGGCCCCAAGGGTCCGCGCGCCGAGAACGTCAAGCCGATCTAAGCAGCCCGAAAATCGCGGCGAGCAGCGTGGACTGCAAGCAGACCACACGCGCACCAGATTTTCACTTGCCCTGCGGGTGCAAAAGGCGCACCGCCGCATAGGCGGGGTGTCCTGCGCACCCCGGGGGCGAGAATTTTCGTAGGTCCAGGGTGAAACGCGCGCCCGTGAACCGCGCCGCCAGGGCGTCGAGCATGCGACGGCCGAGCGATTCGAGTAAGCGATGCGGCTCTCCCGAGCCAATCGTCACCACGATCTCGGCCACCTCGCGGTAGTCAATCGTATCGGCGAGCCGGTCGGACCGTTCGGCCGGCAGGGGCTCGACGTCGATGTGCAGATCGACCTCGAACTTGCGCGTGGTGCGCCGTTCGGCCGCAGTGGCACCGTGTCGGCCTTCAAAGCCGACCTGCGAAAGCACAATGATCGCCATGCATGCCCTGCTAGGTTGATTCGTCCGCCGCAAGGGCGTCTTTCTTCAGCTTGCGCTTGATGATCTCGCGCTTGACCGGGCCCACGTTGTCAATCAACAGCCGCGCGTTCAGGTGATCCGTCTCGTGCTGCAAGGCGCGCGCGAACAACTCCCGGCCCTCGAACGTGAACGGTTTGCCGTCGACATCCAGCGCCCGCATTTGCGCAACCATCGCCCGCTTCACCGGAACAAAAATGCCCGGGAACGACAGGCACCCCTCGTCGCCAACTTGTGGCTCGTCCGACAGCGAGACCAGTTCCGGATTGATGACCACCAGCGGCGGATCGGTCTCCGGGCGTCCGGCCACTTCGGGTTCAACGATGAATAGGCGCAGGGGCACGCCGACCTGGATGGCGGCGAGGCCCGCGCCGTTGCTGGCGTACATGGTGTCGGTCATGTCGGCGACGAGCTGCTTGAGCGCGTCGTCGAACGCCACCACTGGCCTGGACTTTTCGCGCAAACGCGGATCGGGGTAGCGAAGAATCGGAACAATGGCCATGAAAAACCGGCCCTTACAGGCCGCCCTGCGGGTCGTTAGCGACCCTGCCAGGATGACACCGACGGCGGCGCGGTGCAAACTTGCGGAAACGCGGAAACGCGGGGCCAGGTTTGACAAGCAGGTACCCGGCCCGTAGCTTTGCACGACAGGCGGTGGCCGGATCTCCCATGAAGTTGCATCGTTATTCCGAGGCTGACCTGCCCACCCGACACGGGCCGTTTCGGCTGATCGTGTATCGCACGGTGGGACGCGGTGGCGGCGCGGGCAAGGCGACCGCTGCGGAACCGCGCGAGCACATGGCGATCGTGCGCGGGGATGTCGCCGGTCGCGCCAACGTGCTCGGGCGCGTGCATTCGGAATGCTGGACGTCCGAGGTGCTCGGCTCGCTCAAGTGCGATTGCCGCGAACAACTGGAAGTCGCGCTCGAGAAAGTCGCCGCCGAGGGCACCGGCGTGATCATCTATTTGCGCCAGGAGGGCCGCGGCATCGGCCTTGGCAACAAGATTCGCGCCTACGCGCTGCAAAACCAGGGCGTCGACACGGTCGAGGCCAACCTGGCGCTCGGCTTCGAGGCGGACTCGCGCAGCTACGACATCGCGGGTGCCATCGCCGCGGATCTCGGCATCAAGTCGGTGCGCCTGATGACCAACAACCCCCTCAAGGTGCAGGGGCTGCGCGACGCCGGGGTCGACGTGACCGAACGCGTTTCGCACTGGGTGGGCGAGCACCAGCACAACTCCGGCTACCTGGCGGTCAAGCGCCGGAAGATGGGCCATCACCCAGAGGCAGGTCACGCAGCGGACAGGCTGCGCTTGCTCTCGGGCGGCAAAAAGCGTTGAGCATCTCGGAGCAAGACGTCCGCGCCGCCCTGGGCACGGTCAAAGATCCCGGCCTTGGACTCGACTTCGTGACCGCGGGGATGGTGCGCGACGTGCGCATCGACGGCGCGCGGGTCGACGTGTCGCTGCAACTGACGACACCCGCCTGCCCGTCGCGCGCGGAAATCGAGGCGCTGGTGCGCGGCGCGGTGGGAACGGTGCCCGGCGTCGAGAAGATCAACGTGCTGCTGTCGGCGCAGGTCTCGGGTCGCCCGAACGATCCCGCCAACCCGCGCCTGCCTGGCGTCAAGAACATCATCGCGGTCGCTGCCGGCAAGGGCGGCGTGGGCAAGTCCACCGTCACCACCAACCTGGCGTCGGCGCTGCACGTCATGGGCGCGCGCGTGGGCATCATGGACGCCGACATCTACGGGCCGTCGATCCCGCAAATGATGGGCGATCCCGACACGCCCGCGGGCACGGGCGTCGGCAACAAGATCACGCCCGCCATCCATCACGGCATGAGCGTCATCTCGATCGGCTTCTTCGTCGAGAAGGGCGGCGCGGTGATCTGGCGCGGCCCGATGGTACACAAGCTGCTGCAACAATTCCTCGAGGACGTGCAGTGGGGCGATCTCGACTACCTGGTCGTCGACCTGCCGCCCGGCACCGGCGACGCGCAGTTGTCGCTGTCGCAGCTCATCCCGATCACGGGCGCGGTCATGGTCACGACGCCGCAAGAGGTGTCGATCATCGACGTGGAAAAGGCGATGGCGATGTGGAAAAAGGTCGAGGTTCCGCTGCTGGGTGTGATCGAAAACATGAGCGGCTACACCTGCCCCGGTTGCGGCCACCACGATGACATCTTCGCCAAAGGCGGCGGCAAGCGCCTGGCCGAACGCGAAAAGATTCCGTTCCTGGGCGAGATTCCACTCGTGCCTGCGGTGCGCGGCGGCGGCGACGGCGGCAAGCCCATCGTGCTGTCCGCCCCGAACTCCGACGTCGCGCGCGCCTTTGCGCGCATCGCTGGAACGGTGGCCTGCGCGTTGTCGGTGCGCAACCAGCCAAAACCGGGCGGCGGCATTCGATCAGGTAAACTGTTGATTCGATGAGGCTGCGGCCATGACCGGACGGGGTGTAGACCAGGGCGCGCTCTGTGAGCGCGAGATCGAACAGATCGTCGCCCGCGGCCTGCAGGACATGCCGTTCGACGGACAGCGCGTGCTGGTGCTGATTCCCGACGGCACGCGCTCCTTCCCGATGCCGCTGTTTTTCCGCCTGGTGACCAGGTACCTGATGCCGCGCGTGACGGCGATCGACTTTCTCGTCGCGCTCGGCACCCACGCGCCGATGTCCGAGGAAGCCTTGCTGCGGCTGGTCGGCATCACCGCGCAGGAAAAGGCGACGACCTACGCCCGCGTGCGCGTCCTCAATCACGCCTGGGACAACCCGGCCGCGCTGACCCAGCTTGGCACCATCAGCGCCGACGAGATCTCCCTGCTAACCGGCGGTCTGATGAAAGAATCCGTGCCGGTGCGGCTGAACCGCCTCGTCCTCGAATACGACCAAATGCTCGTGTGCGCCCCGGTGTTTCCGCACGAGGTCGTGGGCTTCTCCGGCGGCGACAAGTATTTTTTTCCGGGCATCGCCGGCGCCGACATCATCAACCTGACCCACTGGGTGGGCGCGCTGATCACGTCGTACGAGATCATCGGCACCAAGAGCACGCCGGTGCGCGCCATCATCGAGCGGGCGGCCGGGTTCATTCCGAAGCCGCGCTGGAAGCTGGCGGCGGTGATCACGCACGAGGGAGTGGCGGGCGTGTTCGCGGGCACCACGACCGAGGCATGGGCCGCCGCCGCGGATCTGTCGTCGCGGCGCCACATCGTGTGGGTGGACAGGCCGTACAGGCAGGTGCTGTCGGTCTTGCCGAAGATGTACGACGACATCTGGACCGGTGCCAAGGGCATGTACAAGACCGAGCCTTGCATCGCCGACGGTGGCGAGGTCATCATTTATGCCCCTCACATCACCGAGTTTTCGAGTGTTCACGGCACGGCAATCACGGAAATCGGCTACCACGTGCGCGACTACTTCGCCAAGCAGTGGGACAAATTCAAGCACATCCCGTGGGGCGTGCTGGCGCACTCGACGCACCTGCGCGGCGCCGGGACGTACGTCGATGGCGTGGAAAAGCCGCGCATCGGGGTCACGCTGGCGACCGGGATCTCCGCCGCCGATTGCCGCGCGGCGAACCTGGGCTACCGCGATCCGGCGACCATCGATCCCGCCGCGTTTGCCGGGCGCGAGGCCGAGGGCGTGCTCCTCGTCCCCAAGGCCGGCGAGAACCTGTACCGCCTCAAGCGCGCGTAGGGTCGCTTCGCCGCTGAAATGGCGCTGGTCATGCCAAGGCGCTACACTTGGCTGTCGTGTCGAAGCCTGTCGCACCGAGCCGGGAGCGGGTGGTCATGGCCCGCATCGGGCGCCTCCACGATGATTCCCGGGCGTTTGACCTCGATTTTTGGGACAAGGTTGGCGCCGAAGGTAGATTTGCCGCGATGTGGGAGATGGTCACCGAAACCTTGACCGCAGGGCACGAAACGAATGGCGATCAACTCAGACTTCAGAGATCTGTTTGCCGCGTTGTACGACGCTGACGCGCGATTCATCGTGGTCGGCGCGTACGCGGTGGTGCACTACACGGAGCCCCGCTACACCAAGGATCTCGACATCTGGGTGGACCGCAGCCCGCAGAATGCGGCGCGTGTTTTTCAGGCGCTGATTCGGTTCGGGGCGCCAACCGACAGCGTGACCGTCGCCGATTTTCAAAATCCCGAGGTTATCTATCAGATCGGCGTCGAGCCCAACCGCATCGATATCCTGATGAGCATCGACGGCACCGAGTTCAGCGAGGCGTTCGAGCGAGCGACCCAATCCACCTACGGCTCGACGCCCATCCGGATCCTCGGCCTCGTCGATCTGATGGCGGCCAAGCTCGCGGCTGGACGCAGTCAGGATCTGCTTGACCTCAAGCGGCTCGAGGAAGCAAATCGTCGCTCCTGACGCTGGCGGTTCAGATCAACTGCGACAGGAAGGTCCGGGCCGGCACCACGATGGGCGTCCGGTGGGCGAAACAGTCGGCGGCAACGTAGGGCTTCTGCATCACCACTTGAAACGCGTGCGCCGCGCCAGTCTCGGATTGAAAGTGGGCCAGGGCCGGACTCAGGTGATCGTCCGAATGTTTCACCTCGGCCAGAAACCACGGCTTGCCGTCGCGCACCACCAGGAAGTCGACTTCGCGCTTTGCTTTGTCGCGCAAGTAACGCAGCTCGAATGCACCGAGGCCAAGGTCGTTCCAGCCGTCCACCGCCTTGAGCAGATGACAGGCCACCATGGTTTCTGCGCGCTTGCCTTTATCCTCAATGCCTGACCAGTCGCGTAGAAACCATTTCGGTTCCTTCCGCAAAGCCCTGGTCACATTGCGAAACCACGGCCGGACTAGAAACCCGAAATGCAACGACGCAAGGGTTTCAATCCAGCGACGCACGGTGTCTTCCGCAACGCGGACCTCGCTGGCCAGACTCGAGAACACGGCCATGTCCGCCGAACGATGCGAGAGCATCTCCACCAGGACCGATAGCTGGGCAAGTTCGTGGATGCGGGTCAGATCGCGGATGTCCTCGCGCACCAGTTGAGCGCGCCGCGTATCGCGCCAGCGCCGGGAAAAAGCTGGGCTGCGTCGGGAGAAAGGCTCGGGAAAGCCACCGTGCTCCCACAGGGCAAGGAAGGCATCGGCGGGGATTGCTTTGGGCGGACGAACGGGAGACTCGGGCACGCTCGATCGCGCCAGCTCCGCCACCGAGAGGGGATGCATGCGGTAGAGGAAATACCGCCCCATCAAGCTGTCGCCTCCGCGCCGGTACACATCCAGGCGTGACGATCCTGTCACCACGACACGGCAGCGATCGCCGTAGACGTCGAAGTAGCCCTTGAGCCAGTTTTTCCACGCCCCGTATTTGTGAAATTCATCCAGGGCCAGCACCGCGGGATTTTCCCGAAGCGTGCTGGGCCCCAGGTGTTCGGCAACTGCGGCAGGACCCGCTACGATCATGCGCTGGTGGTCCGGGCTGTCCCAGTCCAGGTAACGGTCGGCGACCACGCGCGCGGTGGTTGTCTTGCCCACCTGGCGTGGGCCCGTGAGAAACGCCATCTGGCGCAACGTCCGCAGGTGATGGGCAATCATGGCGTCGTAGATGCGCGGCAGGTTCGCGTCGTGTGCCATGGCCTCGGACTATTCTAAGGTCAATCGCGGAATAGTCCAGACTATTCCGCGATTGGTCGCGCTTTGGTCAGGTGCCGAAGTCAGATCCTATTCAGATTCGGCCTTGTCGATCAGATCGTCGAGCCTGAGCACCAGAGCGGCGCTTTCGATCACGGGAACCGTGCCCTGCACCGGGGTCTCAAGGTACTTCTCGAACTCGGCTCGCTCGCTTTCCGCCATGGACACCCAGTCCACGTCGATCGTCCCGTATCGGATGGGCAGCCCGGCTTTCGGAGACACGATCAATCCGCGGCGTTCGAACGCTTCGTCGCCGATCAGGAAATCGAGAGTTGGGGCCGAAGGCAGATTTGCCGCGATGTGGGAGATGGTCACCGAAACCTTGACCGCAGGGCACGAGACGAATGGCGATCAACTCAGACTTCAGAGATCTGTTTGCCGCCTTGTACGACGCCAGCAAAACGGCGCGAGACTTTCGCCCCGCGCCGTTGGTGAAAGTGAGAAGTGTTAGGTCTAGAAGTACACGTGGAAATTCGCCGTGATCGCCGGATTGAAAACCGCCCCGACTGCCAAGCCCGACTTGGAGGCCAATCCGTCCCCGCCCGAGTGAGTGAATATGAAAAATGGGTTGGTGGCGTCGACCGAGAAGGCGCAGGTCTTGTAGAAGTACCAGGCTACTGCGATGCCCCAGTTGAGAGTGAACGCTTGCTCGCTGGTACCGTTGTCGCCAACTTTCTTAATGGTGTTGGTCAGCCTAGCTCCTGCCAATGCCTGCAGGTCGACTGCGCCGCTGCTTGCCAGACGGTACCTACCGTTTGCACCAACAGAAGTGGTAATGGTGCTGTCGGTCGCTGACGCAGGAGTCATTCCTCCGGGCGGCGTTGGCGGCGTTGTCGAGTTTGAGGCTAAGGCAAGCGCTACGAATGGTTCGACCTGCAACGTGTCCGACACGACGAAGCGAACGCTGGCAATATTGGGCGTCAGCACGCTCGCCGTCCCCACGTTCCAGCCGCCGCCAAGTCCGACGCTCATCGGCGCGGGGCGGTAGCCGTCGCCCGACGATGCAGCGCCCGTAGCGGGCACCATCGGGTCAGGCGCAGGTTGCGCAAGTGCAGTTCCAGCTCCAAGAAACATCCCAAGCAGCGGCGTAATTCCAATCATCCGTTTCATCACGAGTCCTCCTGGTTATCGCATTCGCCCGGGAAATCCCCCCGACGCCCGCGCATCAAACCCCCATTTCGCCGATTCGCCAAGTTTTTCAGCACCCGCGGCCGAACAGCCGGGTGACCACGTCGAAGGCGACGAAGGTGGTTTCGGCCCAACTGTTCTTAATAATAATAAGTAATTACAGCTAGATGGCTGATCCAAGATAGGATTGACAAACAGCCGAAAGGGGTCACAATGAACGGGTGATAAGGCGTCACCTGGAAAAAGTGCTCCGGGAGCGAGCGAAACGGTTTCCCGTTCTGATCGTCACCGGGCCCCGTCAGTCCGGCAAGACGACGCTCTGCCGAACCACGTTCGCCGACCGCCCTTATCTGACTCTCGAAGCTCCAGACGTGCGCCGGGACGCCCTCGAGGATCCGCGTGGTTTCCTGCGCGCAGTGAGCAAGGGAGCCGTCCTCGACGAAGTGCAGAACGCTCCGGAGCTGCTGTCCTACTTGCAAGGAGAAGTCGATGATGATCCCACGCCGGGTCGATTCGTTCTCACCGGCTCACAGCACTTCGGACTGTCACACGCGATCTCGCAATCCCTTGCAGGAAGGGCTGCCATGACCGAACTGCTGCCTTTTTCGCACGCCGAATTGCAAGCTGCAGGACGCGCGCCGCAAGATCTGTTCGCTGCGTTGTTCCAGGGTGGATACCCGGTGCTGCTCCACCGCGGCGTTCCCCCGGGCGAGTGGTTCGCGAGTTACGTCGCCACGTACGTCGAACGCGACGTGCGTCAGGTGCTGAACGTCGGCGACTTGACGACCTTCCAGACGTTTCTTCGCCTTTGCGCCAGCCGGACCGGGCAGCTTCTCAATCTGGCGCAACTTGGATCCGACGCTGGCATCACGCACAACACCGCTCGTGCCTGGCTGTCGGTCCTTGAGACCGGCTACGTCTGCACCCGGCTGCCACCCTTTTTCCGTAACTTCGGCAAGCGCCTCGTCAAGACGCCGAAGCTGCACTTCCTGGATTCTGGCCTCGTGTGTTACTTGCTCGGCATCCGCAGCGCAGAAGAGTTGCGCCTGCATCCGCTGCGTGGCGCCATCTTTGAATCGTGGGTATTCTCGGAGATCGTCAAGTCCTATGGTGGCCGCGGCGAGCGGCCGGACCTCACGCATTTCCGCGACCGCCACGGCCTGGAGGTCGATCTGGTGCTGCAGAGCGGCAACAAGCTGCACGGTGTCGAGACCAAGTCCGGCGAAACCGTCGCGGAAGACGCTTTCCCGATCCTGCAAACTTGGAAATCACTGGCCGAAGCATTGCCTGACCGTCCGCAGGTCGCAGCGAGCGTCGTGTACGGCGGTGCCCGAGCGTCCGAGCGCCACGGAACCAAGGTCATCCCGTGGAGAGACATTTCTTTCGACAACGTGTCGGGCGACGCCTGACCTCACACCTGCCGAAGGTCGTTCTGGAAGGGGGACAGGTTCTCGGGCGAGATG
>CAYSKR010000229.1:0-10654 GCA_964431675.1 uncultured Myxococcales bacterium | reverse complement strand
TTTCCCTATGCCCTCGCGACAGACCTGTTCAATTTCTCGCGCCACCAAAATTTGCAGCGCGCGCGCGTTGGATTCCGTGGTCGCCTCGAACCCGTCCGGGAGTGGGCCGGGGTCGAGGCGACCCGGCTCACCTCGAAGATTGAACGCTCGAAAGTAATCTTTCCCTTGCCTAAAGAATTCACGCCGACTCAATGAATTACGCAACTTGGAACACTTGCCCTCAAACACGGCTAAGTAGACCATGCCCGCCTGCTCCTTAGAAAAAGTTAAAACGTAATCATGCCCCGGCAAGGATTCACCATCTTTGCGCTCATACCCGACACCATAGTCCCGGTAAAGGCTCTGCAAAGTCACTTGAATCGCGTCGTTAGAGAGCAAGTCTTCCGGCCGAATGGCGTTCTGAGAGTTGGTCGCCATAATCAGGGCATTCAAGAACGTCTTGTTGGTAGGTTCAACCTGGTAGATGCGGATCATCACATTGGAGTTGCCCTGAAACTGGTCCTTTAATTCCGGCGCATACTTGGCGTGGTACAGGGCGTTAACAGTCTGGCACCCGTTGATAATCTGCATGTTGTCCAGCTTGACTTTAAGTTTCTTGCCGCTGTGCGGGCGATCTACATGAACCTTATCGGCGGTGATACTTACGCCGTTGTTCATGAAGCCGAACCAAGCGCTCTCGTTGCTGGTCACGGTTGAAATTATCCGACGGTTCACATCCTTTCCCACGCCGAGAAACAGGCGGACGTTCTTTTCGAATAGCTCATTATTGCTGTACCGATCCACCAGCCGGATCAGCTGATTCACATTCGCAAATCCGACAAGCACTTGCTCCGGCATTCCGTTGGGATTAGCACCGATGTTATGGTGCAACATGGAAGCGTCACCCATGTCATGGTGCAACTCCAGCATCTCTTGTTGAATTGGAATCCGCCCAAAGACGCAGAGATTGTAAATATCCAGACCACCATAGGTCTCAAACGTAAAGCCGGACACCTGCCGATCATGGGCAAAAGTGCCCCGAATCTCGCTGACCTTATCGGCATCCGTGTGCGACACATTCTGGCCGTTGACCACGTAAAAGCACTGCACTCGTGTCTTGGCTCTGGGGTTGACTCCCCTGGCTTCTTCTAATGCCTTTCGGACTTCCTTGAACGCCTCCAATGTCTTCTCGTCCTGCAAGTCGCCCTTTAGGAAAACTCGGTTCATCCGGTCCACGAAGGCGTAAAGTTCCTTGGTCGATATGCCACCATCGTACTTCTCGGTGAACTTGAACTGAAAGAGCTTCAGCTGTATCTCATCGGTGGTGTCCAAAATGAGATAGGCGTCCAGCAGCTCCTCCGACTTCCCGGTCTTCTTTTGGTCCACAAACTTCAGACCCTCGAAGATCTCGTCGTCATAAAGATAGGTAATTTTCTGGATAGCCATATAGTAGAATAGCTCGCGGTAGTTCGTGGCCGGAATCTTCCAAGAAGAATTTCTCTCCGCTAGCTTGCTCATCCGTTCTTCTAGGATTTTAATTTGCTCCCTCGACAACTTGACGGCACCATTGTCGCTCTTTGTTCTTGCCATGATTCCCTCCTTATCTCGCTTTCAGCCCGTAAGCGAAACAAAAGCAACTTGTGCCCATGGTGGCCAAGAGTTCCGCACCTGGCGGAACGCGAGCCGGGCGGCGAGCCGCTGCACAACCTGGCGAGCGTGCAGGGCCGCGTACGCCGCAGGCAACGAACAAGAGCGTTCGCCGAGCACGAACGGGTGCATGGGGGCATCGGCCGTCGAAAGCAGTGCTCCAAGGCGAGCCTCAGATGGTAAGGTGGGGCGGATCGCGAGCGAGGCCAGACCTCGCCACCCTAGACATCAGTAAATTCCATGAACGCTTACTTTCGCCGTACCACCTGCCGGATGCATATTCCGGCCGTCCCGAGACCATGACGAGCCAACCATGAATGAATCCCACTCCACGCAGATCGTTTCTCCGGCAACCGTCCACAGCCCATTTGGCGATAGCGCCTCGCAGCCGCCGGTGCAGCGGGGCCGAACGCACGGGCTGCCGTTCATCTTCTGGCTGCTCGAACAGCGCGCCGGTGTCTTGCTGATGATTCCCGCGGTCATTGCCGCGGTGGCGACGTTTCTCGCCCGTGGGCCGTGGTGGCTGTTCCCGGTGATTTACCTCAGCGTTCCGCTGGTCGGGATCTTCGCGCCGCTGATGTACCTCATCTATAGATCGCGTCGCCACGACGGTGGCCCCTCCGAGCGGTCGGCCATGCTGGCCTGGCGAGACGCCGATCTGGCCAAGCGCTGGCAGGGAAAGAAAGTCCCCATGTCGGTTGCATACGAGGCCTACGTCTCCGAGAAGCTCGACTTCAAGCCTGGCCTCAGCGAGGCCATCCTGCACCGGAACCAACTGTTCCGCTTCTGCTTCACGTGGCATGACATCAGTTTCTATTTCCGCGAGTTCCTGCGCCAAAACCTGAGGCACAGCGTGCGCTCCGACCGCGACGACATCGCTCCGGTCTACGACCGGGGCAACGATTTCTACAACTGGTTTCTCGGCGAGAGCATGGTCTACACGTGCGGCATCTTCCGCAACACGGAGGAGACCCTCGAGCAGGCTCAGCAACGCAAGCTCGAGACGATCTGCCAGTACTTGCAGATGCGCCCGGGCGATCGACATCTGGACATCGGGTGTGGCTGGGGATCTCTCCTCGTGCATGCGGCGAAGACCCACGGGACGCACAGCACCGGCATCACGCTCGCCCAGGAGCAGGCCGCCTGGGCGAACACGCTCGCCAAGAGCGCGAACGTGTCTGATCGCGTCCGGGTCATCGTGGACGACTACCGCAACTTGGCCCACGACAAGTACGACAAGATCACCTGCGTCGAGATGGCCGAGCACGTCGGCATCAAGAATTTTCAGCAATTCCTGTTGCAGGTCCGCGGCCTGCTCAAGGACGACGGGGTATTTTACCTCCAGATCGCCGGTCTCCGGCGGTCCTGGCAGTTCGAGGATCTGGTCTGGGGTCTGTTCATGGCGAAGTACGTGTTCCCCGGCGCGGACGCGAGCTGCCCCCTCGGCTTCGTGGTCTCGCAGGCGGAGCGCGCGGGCTTCGAGGTCCACCGCGTCGAGAACACCGGCACCCACTACGCAGTCACCATCGAGAAGTGGCTCGAGAACTGGCGTCGCAACGAGGATGCGATCGTGGCGAAGTACGGTCAGCGGTGGTTCCGGCTGTGGTCGATGTTCCTGGCCTGGTCCGCGCAGATCGGCGGTCAGGGGAGTTCGGCGCTGTTCATGATCACCTTGACCAAGAACATCAAGAACGACAAGTCCACGGTCGGCCCCGAGGAGGCGCAGAACGTCGCCTTCAGTCGCCGCGACCGCTGGATCGGGCCCAATCCGATCGCCACGCAGCAGTAGCCTCGCACGGACGATTCGACCCGCGCAACCACATCCCACGCGCTCACCATGAGCAGGGCAAGACAAGCGAGCAAGACCGGTGAGCACGTGGCGGGCTTGTCGGACATCGTCAAACTCGATCCCGACCACCCCGGTTTCCGCGACCCTGTCTATCGCGCGCGTCGCAATCAGATTGCCCGCATCGCTCTCGATCATGTGATCGGCGATCCGGTGCCACGAATCGCCTACGCCGACGACGAGCATCGCGTCTGGGCCACGGTCTGGAAGTGCGTGGCACCGCTGCACGGACGCTTCGCCTGCCGCGAATACCTGGAAGGCAGCGCCCTGCTCAACCTCGACCGGCAACGCATTCCTCAACTAGCGGACGTCAACCAAATCCTGACGCCGCGCACCGGCTTCCGCATGCTCCCGGTCGCCGGCCTGGTGGCTTCGCGCATCTTCCAGTCCCAGCTCGGCAACGACGTGTTCCTTGCCACCCAGTACATCCGGCACGCCAGCGTTCCGCTGTACACCCCTGAACCCGACATCGTCCACGAACTCATCGGCCACGCCGCCACCTTTTGCCAGCCGACCTTTGCTCGACTCAATCGCCTTTTTGGCGAAGCGGCGGCACGCGTTGCCGACACGGATCTGGTCACCCTCGAACGCCTCTACTGGTACACGCTTGAATTCGGCCTCGTGCTCGAAGACGGCGTGCCCAAAGCCTATGGCGCTGGTCTTCTGTCGTCCTTTGGTGAGCTCGAGCGCTTCATGGCGAGCGCGCACCTCGAAGAGTTCAATCCCGACGCCGCGGCGGCACGGCCGTACGATCCCACGGACTACCAGCACGTGCTGTACGTCGTTCCCAGCCTCGACGCCCTGCACGGCCGTCTGGCGACCTTCCTCGCCTCGAAGTAGAACTCGGGCGCATGAACTTGCGCGTTGAACCGGCCGGGGCCGCGATCCTGCTCGTCGACTTCCAGGAGCGCCTCTCCGCCGTCATGGCGGCTGACGAACGCGACGCCTGCATCAAGAACATCCTCATCGTGCTCGAGCTGGCGCGGCGCCTGTCGATTCCGGTGGTGGTCAGCGAGCAGTATCCGGCGGGCCTCGGTCGCACCATCGCCGCGCTCGAAGCAGCGGTTGGCCGACTCGGCCCCGGTGTGCCCCGCCTCGAAAAGCTCGAGTTCGCTTGCACGGAAAGTCCAGACTTTCGCGCAATCTTCGACCGCCTCGACCGCAAGCAGTGGATCCTGGTCGGCATGGAAACGCATGTTTGCGTGTATCAGACGGCGCGTGGCCTCCTGTCGTGGGGTGCGCAGGTGCAGGTGCCGATCGATGCGGTGGTTTCGCGGCGTCCCGCCAACAAGGCAATCGGCCTTGATCTCGCGCGGCAAGCTGGTGCCGTGATCACCGCGACCGAGGCCCTGGTCTTCGACGCGCTCGTTCGCGCTGGGACCGACGACTTTCGAGCCATGTCCCGCATGGTCAAGTAGCCAGCAACGAACGACAGGCGGCGCATGCTGGCGCGGCCTGGGCTATATTTCCGCCCATGAAGTGGTGGCGGCAGCTTCGCGCGGCGGCTCGGGTGACCGTGCACACCGGGCTCGTCCTCGGGCCTGCGTGGGGCGCTTACGCCGCGCAAGGGTCGGCACGAATCGCGTTCGCGGCGCTGGCGCTTGTCGGGGTCGCGCTGCTTGTGTGGGCGGCCTTCGTCTACATTCCCGGCTTTGACCCATTCTTTCGCGTCCCGTGGCGCGGGCCTTCGCGCGGCAACCGCATCGCCATCACCTTCGATGATGGTCCCAACGGGGCCTACACAGAAAAAGTTCTGGAACTTTTCGAACGCGCGGGCGGCAAAGCGACGTTCTTCATGGTCGGCCAGGCGGTGCAGGCCCAGCCTGAACTTGCCCGACGTGTGGCAGCAGCCGGGCACGCGGTCGGCAGCCACACGTACTCTCATCAAAAGCTGCATTTCGTCTCGCCAGACAAGATGAAAGACGAGGTCGACCGCGGTCATCAGTGCCTGGAGGCCGCGGGGATCAAGGGCAGTGGCCTGTTTCGCGCGCCGCACGGCCTCAAGACGTTCGCGCTGGTTCGTCACCTCGCGCGCAGGGGGATTCGCCTCATCGCGTGGACCGACGGCGTCTACGACACCGACCAGCCGCGCTGGGAAGTCATCTACCGACGCGCGCTGCCGAAGCTTCGCCCGGGACAGATTCTGCTCATGCACGACGGCAAGCAAAACCATGATCGGACAGCGATGGTGGAAGCGCTGGCGCGTATCCTCGAAACTTGCAAGGAGCGCGGCCTGCAATGCGTGACCGTGCCGCAACTGTTGGGCTACCCCGGGGCCGGATGACGCCTCCGGTGGCCGCCCGGCGGACGCGAATCCTTTTCGTCATCAAGCACCTGCAACACGGCGGCACCGAGACGCAACTGCTGCGGATCATCCGAGCGCTCGACGCCGAACGCTTCGACGCGCGCCTGTGCCTGGTGTGGTCGGCGACCAGGGGACCGCGCAACCTGCCGTTCGATGCACACTACCGCCTGGACGCGAACCTGCTGAGCGCGCGCGCCCGTCGTGGGCTGGCCGCCGCGATCGACGATTTTCAGCCCGATGTGGTGCATTCGTTTCGCGACGGCGTGAACGTGCTCGCACGACTGGCGCTGTTGCAGACGAAACATCAGCCCGTCCTGCTGGTATCGGTCCGGGGCCGTCCTGTGGACCCGATGTACTGGCTGCTCGGCGATTTTTTGGCCGAACGCGCCTACCGCTTCACCGTCAATTCGGTTGGCGTCGCCGAAGATCTCACGCGTTTTGGATGGGTGCCGAAAGAAAAGATCGTCGTGATCCCCAACCTCGCCGACACGACCACCCTTGCGCCTGCGACGGCCGAACAGCGCGCGCAGGCCCGAAACGATCTCGGACTTCCGCAAGACGCGTTCGTCTGGGTGGCGCCGACGCGAATTTCTTACGTCAAGAATCCGCTGGGACTCGTGCTCGGCTTCGCCCTGGCTCGGCGCATGGGCCGTTTGGACCATCGGGTGCATCTCGTGATCGCGGGCCGCGCGCGCGATCGTCTACTGGTTCTTGGCCTGCCACGCCTGGTCCGGTGGCTGGGCCTCGACGGGCAGGTGCATCTGATGGATCCGCTCGACAACCCGGCGCCGCTGTACCACGCGGCCGACGCGATGGTGTTGCCGTCCATCGCCGAGGGCATGCCCAACGTGACCCTCGAAGCTCACATCGCGGGGCTGCCGGTGGTGGCGACCAGGCAGGCAAATCGCGACGGCCTCGTCGCCGACGGCCAAACCGGCTTCGAGATCGCCACCGGAAGCGTGCCTGCGCTGGCCCGCGCGATGGGTGATCTGGTGGCACTTGCACCGGACGAACGCCGCGCCATGGGTACACGTGGTCGAGATCGCATCCTGGAGCTCTTCTCCCGCACCCGGGGTGCCGAAGGGTTCGAGCGCCTCTACCTTGAGGCCGTCGCCGCGCGCCGAACGACCGCCTGAACGCCAAACCGCAGGGCGGGTTGAGACGGTGCCCCAGATGTTGCAAGCTCGCGTTCCTGCATGTGTGGAATCGTCGGTGTCCTGAGCCACGACCCCCGGCGTCCCGCCGATGGGGCTGCCGTGCAACGCATGAGCGCGAGCCTGGCGCATCGCGGGCCGGATGCCGACGGATTCCAGGCGGAGGGCCCCGTCGCTTTCGGCCACCGGCGGCTCTCGATTGTTGATCTTTCGCCCGAGGGCAACCAGCCCATGTCGAACGAAGATGGAAGCGTCTTCGCCGTGGTCAACGGCGAGATCTACAACCACCAGGGCCTGCGGCATGAGCTCGAACGCCGCGGGCACGGCTTTCGTTCGCAGTCCGATAGCGAAGTCATCGTCCACCTGTACGAAGAGCACGGCGACGCGCTCGTCGATTTGCTGCGCGGAATGTTTGCCTTCGCGCTGTGGGACACCCGCAAGCAGCGTCTGCTGCTGGCGCGCGACCGAGTCGGCAAGAAACCCCTCTACACGTTCATCGGCAAGAACGGATTTTATTTTGCGTCCGAAGTGCGCGCGCTGCTCGCCGGGATCGACGAAGACGCGCGCCCAGATCTCGATGCGATCGATCGCTACTTGACTTTGCAATACGTTCCCGCGCCGATGAGCGGCTTCGCCGGAATCGCAAAACTTCCGGCGGCGCACACCATGGCCGTCGAACCCGGAGCGCCGACTCCGCCCCGGCGCTACTGGTCCCTATCATTCGAAAGCCGTGGCCCGGTCACGGTCGAGGAAGCCAGCGCCGAGGTTCGCCGCCTGCTCGACGAATCCGTCCGCATCCGGCAAATGGCCGACGTGCCGCTCGGTGCCTTCTTGAGCGGGGGCGTGGATTCGAGCGCCGTCGTCGCGCTCATGGCGGAGTCCGGCACGGCACCGATCAAAACCTTCTCGATTGACTTCCCGGGAACGGCGGGCGAGACGCCGTTCGCCCGCCTCGTCGCCCGGCGTTACGGCACCGACCACCGCGAGCTGATGGTGCAGCCCGACATGACCGCGATCGTGCCGGAACTGGCGCGGCAATACGGCGAGCCTTTCGGCGATTCCTCGGCGGTGCCGGTCTACTACCTGTCGAAACTCACGCGCGAGCACGTCAAGGTCGCGCTGTCCGGCGACGGCGGCGACGAGGTGTTTGCCGGGTACCGGCGCTACCTGTGGCACGACCTGTCGCGCCGGATCCGGCGCCTGCCAGCAAGTTTATGGAAACTCATTGCGGCGGCGCTCCAGCGCCTGCCGTGGGCCACCGCCAACCAGGTGCGCGAGTTCGGCCTCCAGTTGCCGCGCGACGAGGCCGAACGCTACTTGTCTCTCATCGCCCACTTCCCCGCCACGGGCAGTGCCCAGATTCGGGGCGCTGCCCTGCGCGAGGCATTTGCTGGGCGGGCGGATCCTGTGCTCGAAACTTTCGCACGCTTTCTTGACGCTTCCGGCACCGACGAGGTCAATCGCCTGCTTGCGCTTGACGTGCAGACGTACCTGCCCGACGACATTCTGACCAAGGTCGACATCGCCTCGATGGCCCACGCGCTCGAAGTGCGCGCGCCATTCGTCGATCACGTCTTGATGGAATACGTGGCCTCGCTGCCAGGCTCGTTCAAGTTGCGCGGATGGCGGGGCAAGCAGTTGCTGCGCCACGCGATCGCCGACCTCGTGCCCACGCCAATCCTGAGGCGCAGCAAGAAGGGATTCGGGCTACCCTGCGACCAATGGATGCGCGACGAGTTGCGTGAGCTGTCGCGCGACGTGCTGACCAGCCGCGCTTGCCGCGAGCGCGGCATCATCGACCCGCACACGACCTTGCGCCTCCTCGACGAGCAGGCGGCGGGCGCGCGCCATGGCGAGCAGCTTTGGACCCTGTTGATGCTGGAGACGTGGTTCGCCTCGTTCATCGATCCCCCGCCCGGCAAGGGGACACCGCGGGCCTAGACATGCGAGTCGTGTTTTTCGTGCAAGGCGAAAGGGTCCCTGCGGCGCGAGCCCGCGGATTCGCGCTGGCCAGTTGGCTTGATCGGCAGGGTGTCGCGTGTGACGTGCGCGTTCCCTACCCAAGCGTGTACGGTGACACTCGCCTGAACGGATGGCTGGGCCGTCCGCGGCCGATTTATGCTCTTGTGGCCGCCGCGCGCCGCGTCGGCCAACTCGGCGACTTGCGCCAAGGCGACGTCGTGTTTTTTCAACGGCCGATGGTCGAACTGCCAACCGTTCTGCTGGAGCGAATCGCTGCGGCTGGCCGCCGCTCCATCTTCGATTTCGACGATGCCATTTATTTGAATCGTTTCGGACGCCGCAAGATCCAGCGACTGGTTGCACTGACCGATCACATCGTGGTCGGCAACGAAACCTTGGCCGAGGCCGCCGCCGCGCCGGACAAGACCACGATCATTCCCACCGCGATCGACACCGATTTCTTCGTGCCTGGATCTACGCGATCACCGCGAGGGCGCGAGGTGGTGATTGGTTGGACCGGCCTGTCCAGCAATTACCCGCAACTGGCGATCGCGCTTTGCCCCTTGCGCAATGCCTTGCGGCGCTCGAAGGCACGTTTGTTGATCATATCCGATGCTCCGCCGCCGCCGAACTTCTCGGACCTTGCACCCGAATACCGTCGCTGGTGCCCCAAGCGCGAAGTCGAGGATCTGCAAGCGATCGACATCGGATTGATGCCGCTGCCAGACACCGCCTCCGCGCGCGGCAAGTGCGCCTTCAAGCTGCTGCAGTACATGGCACTCGGGCTGCCGGGCCTGGCCTCGCCGGTCGGGGTCAACCGCACCGTCGTCACCGATGGCAAAGATGGATTTCTGCCAGCCACCGCGGAGGACTGGGAAAACACCCTCATTGCGCTCATCAAAGATCCCGATCTGCGCGCCAGCATCGGCCACCAGGCACGGCAACGGGTTTTAACCGCCTACTCCCAGCACGCGCTCTTCCCCCGTTACCTCGACATTGTGCGGCGGCTCGCCGGCGTCGCGACCTAGGCGCTTGCCAGGATCGAGCGTCCTTGTCACCATTGTGGATGACATGAACACCAAGGATCTTGAACGGCTGGTGGGCAAGCAAGGGATCGAGTTCTTCATGTGCTCGTTCGTCGAGATGTCGGGCGTGCCGAAAGCCAAGATCGTCCCGGCCACGCATTTGCAGGAACTTGTGCGCGACGGGGCGAGCTTCGCTGGTTTCGGTGCCGGGGACATCGGCCAGTCTCCCCACGATCCCGACATCACCGCCATTCCCGATCTGGATTCGTTCGCCATCCTGCCCTGGAAAAAGAACATCGCCTGGCTTGCCAGCGACGTGTTCGTGCACGGCAAGGAATGGCCGTACGCGCCGCGCAACATTCTGCGCCGGCAGGTCGCCCGCGCGAAAAAGCTGGGGTACGCGCTGCGCGTCGGAGTCGAGCCAGAGTTCATGCTTCTGCGCAAGGACGACCGCGGCAACTACATCCCGTACGACGACCTCGATACGTTGCCGAAGCCCTCGTACGACCTGCGCGCATTGCACCGCAACCTCGACATCATCGCCACGCTGATCAAGCACATGCAGGCGCTGGGTTGGGGGCCTTACGCCGGCGACCACGAAGACGCGACCTGCCAGTTCGAGGTCAACTGGCGTTTCGCCGACGCCATCGTTTCAGCCGACCGCACGGTGTTTTTTCGCTGGATGGTGAAAACGGTTGCTGAACAGCATGGATTGCTGGCGACGTTCATGCCCAAG
>CAYSKR010000228.1:0-11083 GCA_964431675.1 uncultured Myxococcales bacterium | reverse complement strand
GACACGGTCGTGTTCGAGGACGAGGTCGACGCCGCGATGGACGCCGCGTTCGCGCACGACCTCGAGGTGACCGCGCTGCACAACCACTTCTTCTTTGCAGAGCCCCGTGTCTATTTCATGCACATCGGTGGCATGGGTGATCCCGTGCGCCTCGCCGAGGCCGTCAAAGCGGTCTGGGACGCCATGCGCGAGGTCCGCCGCGCACGGCCCGAGCCGGCCACCACCTTCGGCGGAGCGGCACTCTCGGCCGGATCCATCAACGCAGCGGAAATCGAGCGAATCGTTGGCCGTGCGCCGGAGGTCAAAGACGGCATCGTCAAGGTGACCATTGCTCGTGATGGATCGATGCACGGCGTACGAGTCGGCGGCTCGATGGGTCTCACCACCTGGGCCGCATTCTCCGGCAGCGATGCCCTCTCGGCGGTGGACGGCGACTTCATCATGACGGCCGACGAGGTGCAGCCCGTCCTGCGCGCGCTCCGGCACGCGGGTCTCCACGTCGTGGCCATCCACAACCATATGATTGGCGAGCAGCCGACCTTCTTTTTCACCCATTTCTGGGGCAAGGGCGCTGCCGCCGACCTCGCGCGCGGTTTTCGCACGGTGCTCGACGCGCAGGCGGCCGTGCATGGGAGCGCGCGGACTCCGTCGATCTCGACCTCCGCTACGGGCCCTGCCCCCGCCGCGTCCTGGTGCGGAACCTCGAAAAGTGGCGGGATCGCGCAGGCACCCCGATACTGAAACACTGCAGGGTTCATGCGCGGCGATTCTTATAAAACGTGGCTGGTCCGCAGCGTCCTGGCGCTCTGTCTGGCGGCAAGTTTCGGCTACGTGCCGTTTCATCTGTACACGCGATCAGGGCTGGCCCGGTACCTCGAACGCCGAGGCCAGCTCGACACGCTGCGACAGCTTAACGCCCGCATGCGCGCAGACAACCAGCGGCTCGCCCGCGAAGTGGACGCGCTGCGATCAGACCTTTCCGCCGTCGAGCGCGTGGTGCGGACGGATCTCGGCTGGGTGCGCCCGGGAGATGTCGTGTTCGATCTCGAGGGTGGGCAATGAGGGGCGAGCGTCTGCGCGTGCGCGTCGCGTACCACGCGCGGCGCGTTTTCGCGGCGATCTGGGGCTTTGGCGTCGTGGTCTTTTTCGGGATCTTGCTCGCGCACGGCTGGTTCCCCGACCTGCGCGCGCCCGAGACGGATTTCGTGCGCGCCTCTGCGGCTGCGGTGCTGGTCGCCGTCATGGTGGCGAAGATCGCCGACCGATTGCGCAGCAGCCAGCGCCGTCGCACGCCCTGGCGCGAGGCCGCGTCCGATGTGGAAATGGGGTTGTTGCTCCTGACCGCGACGTACGTGTTCCTTGCGGCCGTGGGCGGCGTGACGTCGCCCATCCACCCCATGGTGTATGCGCTCGTGAGCTTCCTGGTGACATTCCATCGCCTCGCCGTGGGAATTCCGCTGGCGGTGGCAGCGGTGGCGCTTGAGGCTGCGGTGGCATTTGGACCCGGCGCTGCGGCGGCGGCCGCGGCTGCGTTTCCCGGCCACGCTGGATTCATCGGCATCTTTGCGTTGCTCAACGTGGCGTTCCTGCACGCCGAGGTGGCCCGCCAGCGGCGCGAGCGGCACCATCGGCTGGAAGCCGAGGTCACGTCGATGCGCGAAGAAGCGCGCGATTTTCGCCTGATCTCGACCGCGCTGCCGAGCGAGAGCCGGGTGCGCACGCGCGGCGAGGAAGAAGAAAAGCTGTCGCAGGGCTCGGTCGAGAACATTCGCGAGCAACTGCTGCCAACGCTGGATTTACTGACGGTGGGCCTGCACTTGCAAACTTGCGCGTTGCTGTGGCTCGACGGCTCGGGCGAGAAGCTCAAGTTCAAGGAGCTGGTGAGCAACGCGCCGGCGAACCTGCTGGCCGAAGGACCATTTTCAGCCAGCGCCGGGATTTTCGGTGTCCTGATCAAGGACGGCACGCCCATTGCGCTGGGCCAGCCGCGGATCGCCCTGTTGCCCTACTACCAGGGCCCGGCCGAGGTGACCGCGTTCGTCGGCATTCCGGTGAAAGAGGGACGATCGCTGCGCGGCGTCCTGATCTGCGATCGCAAAAGCGGCGAGCCCTTTTCTCCGGCGGAGGTCAACCTGGTGACGGCCGCGTCGGCCCAGGTCATGCGCATCGTTCAGTCGGAGCGGGTGTTTCAGGCGGTCGAGCGCAGCAAGCACGAGCACGAGCGTTTTTACCAGGCCTCGGCGGCGCTCAACCGCGCGCTCACCGTCGCAGAGGTGCATGACGCCGCGATCGAGGGTGCCCGGGGCGTGTGCGAGTTTGATTTCGCGGCGCTGGCCTTGTTTGAGAAAAAAGCGGGCAGCTTCACGGTCGCGCGCGCCGTGGGGCAGGGGGCGGAGGCGATCGAGGGCCGGACCTTCAATGACCCAACGTCGGTGGCCGCGATGGTCGCCAAGAACAAGCTGGCGTTGCCAGCGGGCGGGTCGTGGCGCGATCACGACGACGCTTACCTGTTCGATCCGTCGACGCGAATGCCGAAATTCGATTCGCTGCTCGTCCTGCCTTTGCTGGTCAAGGACGAGGTCATCGGCACGTTCACCGTGGCGGCCAGAGGATCCGGTGCGTTTCCCGCTGACCGGCGCGAGATGTTGGGCGTTGTCGCCAATCAGGTCGCCATCTCGTTGCAGAACGCAGGCATGGTGCAGGCGCTCGAAGAGCAAGCCACGACCGATGGCCTCACCGGCCTGGTCAACCACCGCACGTTCCAGGAGCGTTTCTCAGCCATGCTCGGGCGCGCCGATCGCCTCAAGTTCAGCGTGGCTATCCTGCTCACCGACATCGACCATTTCAAGAAGGTCAACGACAACTACGGCCACCCGACCGGCGACGAGGTGTTGCGTCGCGTGGCCGCGATTCTGAAAGCGAACGCGCGCAAGATCGACATCTGCGCGCGCTACGGCGGCGAGGAGTTCGCCATCGTGCTCGAGGCGACCGACCAGGCCGGTGCGCGGCAACTGGCCGAGCGCGTGCGGCAGGAGATCGGGCAGCAAGCGTTCGAGTCGAGCAAGGGACCGTTCAAGGCCACGCTGTCACTCGGCGTGGCGGTTTATCCGCAGGACGCGCAGATCAAGGCCGAACTCATCGCGCGCGCCGACCAGTCGCTCTATGCGGCGAAGCACGGCGGCCGCAACCGCACCGTCTGCTTCGCCGACATGAAGGGCGAAGTGAAAAAAGAAAAAGTTCTTCTCGCAGCGGCAGGCTAGCGGGAATCCGGTGCGACCAGGCTGACGCGCTGCTACCAATCGGTTTTACGCAAGATCATGTGTGCGGCGCGCTGAACGAACGGATCGGCCTGGGCCTCGATGCCGCCCAACACCCGATTCATGGCCTCGCGGAATTCCTGTCAGACCGTCAGGGACAGGGCCAGGCGTTTGACTGCATCGGTGCGCGCGAGCACCTGGGCGAGCTCGGCATCCGCGAAGTGACCAACCTCTACGAGGGGGCCCCGGGCTCACGAAAGCCCGTCGTCACCCACACCCTCTCTCGTCTGACGGACACGCAGCGCCAGCTCTACGACCTGCTCCACCTCGACCGTCATCGCGCCCGGTCTACCAATACGCGCGATTTCCGCAGGGGCTTTCCCATGGATGGGGCGAGAAGTAGTCAATCTGCTCGTGATCTAGGTTGTGCCGGAAGCGACGTCGAAGGTGACAGTCGGTGATGAACTGGATATAAGCTGCGGTCGAAGGTTCACAATGCCATGGAGGAACGACGGATGACACGATTGCTCAAAGCAGGATTTCTTGGGCTTGCGCTTGCTGGGCTGCTCGGTGCTGGCGCGTGCGGTGCTGAGCAGGCTCCGCCCAAGGTGATCCTCGCCTACCAGGGCTGCTTGCTCAATGCCGCCGGGTACGTCTGCAGCGATGCCATGACATGCCAGGCGTCCCTGCTCGCCGGTTCGACGGGTGCCTTCTGTAGCCGGACGTGCACCATCGCAAACATGTGCCCGCCCGAGATGGGTGGTCGGACCGTCGGGTGCTTTCAGCCCATGGGCGCCAGCGGCGCGCAGTGCTACGTGACCTGCCCTTCCGCCTCGAGCACCTGCCCCCAGGGCACGATGTGTCGGCTGCTCATGTCCGCGGCAGGTACGGCGCTGCCCATCTGCGTGCCTCTGGGCTGATTCCCGTGTCTATACCGCGAACGGATAATAGTTACGGTAGCGTCGTAGGTCATACGCACCCCACGCCCGCCTCAGCGACGGAAGCAGGCGCTTTCACGATGCGAGTTCGGTAAAGTCGGGCTAGTCCTCGCCTTCCGCACCGGATTTGTCAGCCGCAGCGTAAACGCTTACCAGGAAGTAACTGGATCAGCATGCGGACCTCCAGATGAGTACTATGTCGCCCTGGTCGATCAGATACAAAGGCCACTCCCGAAACCGGCTGGTCCCAAATGAACGACCCGAACTGGGCCAGCCCGCCATACGCCGTGGCCTTGCGCACCTCCTTATCGGACGGCAGGTGCTGTAAGAACGGGCAACCATTCAGGGCCTATGCCCGCGCAGCGGGGAAAGCGCCGCTGTCGGGCAAAGCGACGGTGCCGATGGGCAGCTACCACTTTGTCGTGATCTGCCAGAACGCGATCCAGCGGTGTCAGGTTTCGTACACAGTGGACTCGTTGTACTGAGCTCGAATCCCCGGCACCTACGCCGCGCGCTCGGTGCCGAGTTCGACGCGCTTGCCGACGACGTCGAGGGCGGCGACGCGGTAGGACTCCGTCAGCGTCGGAAAGTTGGCGGAATTCCTGTCAGACCGTCAGGGACAGGGCCAGGCGTTTGACTGCATCGGTGCGCGCGAGCACCTGGGCGATCTCGCTGCGGTACAGATTGAGGATCGCGAACGCCTTGTTTTCTGCCGTGACATCATCGAGGGGCGCGTCGCTGCCCGACGCCTGGTTCGCGGTCATGTGCGTCGCCAGCAAGCCCGCGACGCCAGCGATCGCGGCGTCGCGTTGCCCGGTGCCCGCGCCTTCCGGGTTGGCGTGATGCGCGATGGCGGCCATCACCGGCGCGGGCAGTTTCCAGGCGGTGCCGACGGCCGTGCCGGCGGGCGTGGCGTAGGTTTCCGCAGCTTGCAAGATGGAGGTTCGCGTTTCTGCGGCACCCGCGAGAAGACCGATTCGCTTCGCCTCGTCGATGGACGTCTGGAGCAACACCGGGCAGCCGATGCGGGCCAGCAGGCCGCACAGGAACGCCGACTCGACGTTCATCCGCCGGACCCTGGCGACTTCCTTCGCGAAGGCGGCTGTCGCCAGCGCGTGCCGCCACATGGTGGCCAGCTCGGCCTCGAAGCCAGGAACCTTGAACACGCCACTTTGCAACGATGCCGCCACGGCGATCTCGCGCAGCACGGTCGTGCCCAGGCGCGCCACCGCCTGCTGCAGCGACACGATGGGCGTGCGCGGTTGGTACGAAGGCGAGTTGGCGATGCGCAGCACCTGCCCGGCGAGCGACGGGTCGCGATGAACGAGGCCAGCCAGTTGCGCGGCGTCGGTGTTGTCGTCACCGACGGCTGCAAGAAGCTGGCTTGCCACCCCGGGCAATGGCGGCACGGGAAGCTTGCCGTCCGAGACGATCTTTGAAACCGCCGCATCGAGCAGGCCGACGGAGGCGGTACCGGTGTTGAATTCTTGCCGCATAGCGGTGGCGGGCATCGCCACGCCAATAGGTTCTTCGGCAGGTATGGCACCGGAATTGAGGGCCAAAGTGCGCGGGCACTGCGGCTTTGACGCGCCCTGACCAGGGGTCAGCGCTTGGACGGTTTGGCCCGAGAGCGCAGGCTGAAGACCACGCGCGTGTGAGCCGCGCGATCGTGCAGCGCCTGCCGGTTCTCGTCGAACAGCGCGAACAAGAAGCCGCCGAGCCAAGGGATGGCCAGCACCAAGTTTGGAACCACGATCGTTTGCAACAACGCTTGTAGGGAGTCGTCGATCAGCGGGATCTCTTGCACCCCGACGAGATTCGTCAGCCTCGCCTTGACAGCAGCCAGATCGGTGGTGGCGGCCCCCACCTGGATGCGCATGATGATCATGGTGATGATGGGGCCCCAGAATTCCACGCCGAAGCGGAGCGCAAGTCCGGGGACGCTGATCGCGCGGGTCGTGCCTTGCAGGCGCAGGCCGAACCAGCGTTTCCCCATCGTCATGCCCCAACGGCGGTGCCCGACAACGTAATAGACGGCGAACGCGCCAAGCGCGAGTTCGTGGGCGAGCCGCTGCGGCATGCCGCCCACCCCGGCGAGCACCTGGCCCAGGATGCCGAGCAGGGTGAGATCCGCCGCCAGGGCCATGCCGCGCGAAACCATGGTTCCGGCGATGATGGGCCGGGGACGCAGCGCCTCAAGACGTGCCAGCAGATCGTCGTAACTTTGCGGGCGGCGGTTGGGATCCATGTCCATCATCTGCATGATGAGCTGTCGCAACCGCCAGGGCGCGACGCGGTCGGGGATCGGAGGGCGCGGCGCGCTGCCGTGCATGTCGAGCAGCCGCTGGATGGTGGACGCCTCGAACGGTGGCCGCGCGGTGAGCAACTCGTGGAAGGTGACGCCGAGCGAGTAGATGTCGCTGCGCAAGTCAGGTGATCCACCGGCGATCTGCTCGGGCGAGGCGTAGTACGGCGAGCCCACGAAGCGCCGCTCGACCATTCCGGCGGGTGCCGCCAGGCCGAAGTCGGCGACTTTCACTTCCGCCGCGCCCACGCTGTACGTCCCCTCCTCGCAGCGGATGAGGTTCGATGGCTTGATGTCGCGGTGGACGATCCCGCGCAGGCTCGCCGCGGCCAGCGCGCGCGCCGTCTGGATCACGCACTCGATTGCTTCGTGCCACGGCATCGGTCCGACCGCGTTGAGCGCCTCGGCCAGGGTCTGGCCGCGCACGTATTCCATGGCGAAGTAGGGCGCGCCGTCGTGCTGGCCAACGTGATAGATGGTGACGACGTTGGGGTGCTGGATGCGCGCCTGCGCCCGCGCCTCGACGATGAGACGGTCGAGGACGTCCGGGTTTTCCACCAGCTCGCGGCGCAGCACCTTGAGCGCGACCGGCCGCTGCAGCGACAGGTCGTGGGCCAGATACACTGCCCCCATCCCGCCCTGGCCGAGCAGCGCGCGCACTTCAAAGTGGTCGATGCGTTGCCCGATCAGGGGATCGCCGTCCTGCCGCGCACTGGATGGCAGCGGCGGATGTTTCAGATCGTAGGCGGTGTCGCCCATCGACGACACCGTGGTCCGGTGCCTCTCGTCCACGGTGATGTCGGCCCCAGGTTTCATGGCGCAGAGGCGATCTTAGCCGAAGCTGCGTTCGTAATCGGGATCCTCGATGGCGATCGCAGCCGCGGTCGGGCGCAACGGTTTGAACGTGTCGAGCATCACCGCGAGTTCGTCGGTGTGGTGTTTGCCGATGCTGCTTTCATAGGTGCCCGGGTGAGGGCCGTGCGGGATACCGGCCGGGTGCAGCGACACGCTGCCCGCGCCGACGCCGCGGCGTGAGGTGAAGCTGCCGCGGCAGTAGAAGATGAACTCGTCGCAGTCGACCGATGAGTGGGGGTAGGGGCACGGGACCGCGTTGGGATGAAAGTCGAGCGGGCGCGGAACGAAGCTGCAGATGAGTGCGCCGCGCGTGGCAAAGGTGCCGTGCCAGGTCGGCGGCAAATGCACGAGCCCCACGCGGGGTTGAAAGTTCAAGATGGGAAAGGCGAACGGGTACACGGTGCCGTCCCAGCCGACGACGTCGAACGGCGACTCGGGATGGGCAAAGCCATGGAAGGTGCCGTTGCGCTTGACCACCGACTCGCGGATCCCCTCGTCGATCGGCCCGACGAATTCCGGCGCGCGGAAATCGCGATGGCAATAGGGCGCGTCCATGCGCAGTTGCCCGATCTCGTTGCGCCACTGCCGGGGCAAGGTCAGGCCGCCGAGGCACGCGATCGAAAGCCAGTGTTGCGGGACGCCCGGAGCAGGGACAAGGCGGTGCAAGAGCCCGCGCGGCACGAACACATAGTCGCCCGGCGCGAATCGCAGATCGCCGAGCGGCGAGCGCAGCACCCCCGAACCCGCGTGGACGTAGAACAGATCGTCGGCGTCGCCGTTGGCGAAGTACACCGGGTCGGCCGCGTCGGGAAAAACCAGGGAAAGAACCACGTCGTCGTTGAAGAGGATCGGGACGCGGGCATCGATCGGCGGGCCGCCGCGCGTTTTCAGATCCTGGCCGCGGTAGTGTCGGCGGGCGAGGTGCGCGGGCGTCGCGCTGTTTGGCGTCGGGACTGCCCAGCCGTGCGCGGCCGGCATCGAGATGGCCGTGTGGGGCCGGTGCCGGTGGTACATGATCGTGTAGGGTCCGTCGAAACCGTCGCGGGTCAGGCACTCCTCGTGATGAAGGCCGCCCTGGTCGTCGCGCAGGGCGGTGTGGTGCTTGGGCGGAATGCGCCCGGCAAAACGCCGCTCGATCATGACCGCGGCACCTTGATTTGCTGTTGCCGTTCGATGCTCTCGAACAGGGCGCGGAAGTTGCCCGCGCCGAAGCCGTTGCTGCCCTTGCGCTGGATGATTTCGAAGAAAAACGCGCCCGCCTCGGGATCTTTGAAGATGCCGGCGGCTTCTTTGAGGAAGATTTGCAACAGGTACTTCTTCGGCCCTTCGCCGTCGACCAGGATCTCAAGCTCACGCAGCGTCGCGATCTCCTCGTCGATCGTCCCGACGCCGACGCGCGCCATGCGAGCGGGCAGCATGTCGTAGTACGCGCCCGGCGTGGGCAGGAAGTCGACGCCGCGCTGCCGCATGCCGCGCACGGTGGTCACGATGTCGGCCACGCCGAGGGCCGCGTGCTGGAGGCCGTCGCCGCGATGCTCCTCGGCGAAGATGTTGATCTGCGACTGCTTGAAAAACGGGCGCAAGGGCTCGTTGTTGGCGAACTTGAGGCCGGAATCCGGCTCGATCATGACCACCGACTTGAGGCCGGATCCGGTCTTGTCGTCACCTCCCGCGTCCTGCGTGTGGAACGAGACGCGCCAAAATTCCTGCATGCCCATCACGTGCTCTAGCCACAGCAGCGCGGGCGTCATGGTCTGAAAGTTCGCGGTCAGGTGGTCGAATCGCTTGAAAGCAAAGCGGTTGTGACCGCCCCGCGGGGTCTGGTGAGAGGCCAGGCCGGGGTACAGCGAGCGGTGGCCGCGCCGCTCGATGAAGCGGAACGTCGTGTCGCCGAACGGCGTCGTGATCGAGAACATGGCGAGGGTTCCGCCGTCGTCGGTGAAGCGTTCGATGTCGGCGATGATGGTTCCGCCGCGTTCCTCGATCGCGTGAAACGTCGCCGAGATGTCCTCCACCTCAAAAACCACGGTGCCAACGCCTTCGGGGTGCTTGCGCAGGTAGCGCCACGCCCGCCCGCCTTCTCCGTGCGGCTCGCACACCAGCAGGACGCAGTCCCCGGCGGCGAACGCCGCAGATCGTTGCCGCCCGCGACGGGTCAGATCGTCGGTCGAGACGCCGAGTTCGGCGAAGTCGAGCTTGTCCGTCAGGAACGCGCGCACGCGGTTCAGGTCATGCACGTAATAGATGAGGCAGGCGATCTTGCGAATGCCGAGGCCAGCGCCGGAATTCACGAGGACCGGGCCTCGATCAAATCCTGTCCCTGTTGCACCGTTTGATCGATGAGGCCGAAGACGCTGCGCGCCTGCCCATCGAGGATCTCGATGCGGACGATGTCGCCGGGCCGCAGGTAGCGCGTCGTGGCCTTGGCTCCGGCGATGAGCTCGAGCGCGCGCTTCTCCGCCAGGCAACAGACGCCCAGATCGCTGGCTTCGTTCGAGACGGTGCCGCTGCCCAGGATGGTTCCGGCGGTCAAGGGCCGGGTGCGCGCGATGTGTGCGACGAGGTCGTGGAAGGAAAAATGCATCTGGGCCGCGTCGCAGCGGCCCACCGAGTCGCCGTTCCAGGTCACGAACACCGGTAAGTGGAGGCGGCCGTTGTTCCATGCGTCGCCGAGTTCGCCGGGCGTGACCGCGAAAGGCGCGAACGCTGTTGGCGGCTTGGATTGCAGAAACCCGAATCCCTTGGCCAGTTCGGCAGGCACGAGGTTGCGCATGGTCACGTCGTTCGCCAGGCACACCAGCTTGACGGCGTGGGGCGCTTCCTGCGCGGTCGTTCCGCGGGGTACGTCGCCCAGAATGACGGCGATCTCGGCCTCGAAATCGAGGCCATCGTTGTCGTCGTTCACGCTCAACGGATCCATCGGCGCCGCCAGAACGCCGGAGCCGCCTTGATAGACCAGCGGATCAGTCAGCAGGTTCGGCGGCATTTCCGCCCCGCGCGCCTGCCGCACCCGGCGCACGTGGGGCAGGTACGCCGACGCGTCGATCCACTCGTAGGCCCGGGGGAGGGGCGCCGCGAACGCGCGAGGTTTGACGGGCTCGCCCGCCCGGGTGCCGTCCTCAAGTTGCGCCGCGATTTTTTCCAGGGCCGGTGCCACGTGGTTCCATTCGTCGAGCGCCGCCTGCAACGTGCTTGCAACCCCGGTGGCCCTTGAAAACACCGCTCCGTCGCGACGGACGACGACCAGGGTGCCGTCCCGGCCTCCCTCGCGCAACGTGCCAAGTTTCATCGGCCACACTTCAGCTTCTGCGCAGCGCCCGTCGAAATGAACGGACGGCTTGCGTCTGGTTATCGGCGTCCAGGTGCTTCGCCAGCAGGGCAAGGTCAAGGTGAGGGAGCAGGTGGCTCCTGGTTGCGGTGACGTAACGGCCGCGCCGCAGCGCCATGATGGCGATGACCGGTTTGCGCTTTGCCCAGCGGCAGATCCAGAGCTCTTTGACGCCGAGGCCGGCGTAGATGTCCAGCTTGTCGATGCCGCCCGAGGTCCACTCGACTTCGATCGCCAGATCGGGTCGGCCCTTGCTGCGGCCGACGACGTAGCACTCGTCAGGCTCGGCGCCGCGCTCCTTCCGGGACTGGCGCATGGTCAGTGATCCGTAGCCGTTGAACTCGATTCCCAGGTCGTCGGTGTAGGCCTCAAGCAGGCGCGCCAGAGTTGTCTTGGTCCA
>CAYSKR010000227.1:2500-40962 GCA_964431675.1 uncultured Myxococcales bacterium | reverse complement strand
CGTGGCGACTTCGGTCGCTGTTCGGTGCGTGCGCGGCACTCCTCAAACCTGTCCGGGGCCGCGTTTCACGGCCACCAGCGGCTGGGTCCTGGACGCGACCACCAAACTGAACTGGCAGCAGACCCCCGGGCCAAATCGAACCTGGGCTCAAGCCAAGGCTGACTGCACGGCGCTGGGCAACGGCGCCCGGCTGCCCAGCCTGACGGAGCTACAGACCATCGTGGACGATTCGAAGCGCAACCCCGCAATTGACGGGGCCTGCCCGGGAACGCCGTCGACCTATTTTTGGGCGTCTTCCCTGGTGTCTGGCCCTCCGGGCAAAGCGTGGAGCGTCGATTTCAGCTACGGCGGCGCGAGCGACCTCGCCGTGACGAGTACGGTCGCTGTTCGGTGCGTGCGCTGAGGACGGGGACATTTTTTACCTTTGACGTTGGGCACGAATCGACTGAACTCCCCCTCGAGATCGGGTTCGCCATCCTCAAGAAGCATCGCAGCGACTTCCTCCAGATTGTGGCGAAGCTCGTCGACGGTCGCGCCCTGAGAATGCGCACCAGGCCATCCAGGGACATAGCCCACGAACAACCCTGCCCACCTGGACTCGGGTGTTGTTGTAAAAGACGCCATGTCCAAGCGTTACTGGCTGCTCAAGTCGGAGCCCGAGGCGTTCTCGATCCAGGATCTGGCGCGCGCACCCAAGCAGACGACGGCGTGGGATGGCGTGCGCAACTACCAGGCGCGTAACCTGCTGCGCGACGAGCTCGCCGTGAGCGACGGCGTGCTGTTCTATCACTCGAACGCTGAGCCCTCGGGCGTCGCCGGCACCGCGGTCGTGGTCGGCAAGGCGCATCCGGATCTGACGCAATTCGATCCGCAGGACGACCACTGCGATCCGGCGTCCGATCCCGGCGCGCCGCGCTGGTTTTCCGTCGACGTCAAGCTCGACTCCATCTTCAAGCGTTTTGTCCCGTTGCCCGAACTGCGCGCAGTGCCCGCGCTGCACAACATGGTGCTGTTTGCACGCAGCCGCCTGTCGGTCCAGCCGGTGACCGCCGCCGAGTGGGCCATCATCGTCAAGCTGGGGTCGTAAAGACGACCAGGCCAGCCCCGCGGCACCGCTGCACTTGCCCCCGACGCCAACAACGGGCAGGTTATGCGCCCACCGGGAAACACCCATGCACGATCTCATCCAACTCTTTCGCCAGATCTACAACGTCGAGGCGATTGTCACCTGGGGTGGCCTGGCCGCGCTGGTCGGCGTCGTGTTCGCCGAGACTGGCCTGCTGGTGGGATTCTTCCTGCCCGGCGACTCGCTGCTGGTGACCGCGGGAATTTTCTGCACACCGCACAACCCCACCGGCAAGCCGATCCTCGATCTGCTGTGGGTCTGCGTCGCTGTTTCCGCCGCCGCAGTGGCAGGTGACACCGTGGGCTACCTCATCGGCAAGAAAGCCGGGCCAGCAATGTTCACCCGTGAATCGTCGCTGCTGTTTTCGAAAAAACACCTGCTGCGCACGAAAGACTTTTACGAGCGGCACGGCGGCAAGACCATCATCATCGCGCGCTTCATGCCGATCGTGCGCACGTTCGCGCCGGTGGTGGCGGGCGTGGGCCAGATGAACTACCGGCGCTTCATTAGTTACAACGTGTTCGGCGGCATCTTCTGGGTGGTCTCGATGACCGGCCTGGGCTTCGGGCTGGCCAGCTTGTGGCCGGGGGTCACCAAGCACATCGACAAGCTCATCATCGTCATCATTTTCGTGTCGCTCTTGCCCGGGCTCATCGGCTGGACGCGCTCGTACCTGGCAAGCCGCCATGCCGCCAAAGCCGCCTAAACCGGCCCAGCCCGCCCCGGCCAAGCCCGCCCGCGCGCCGCGCATCGCGTTTCCCAAGAAAAACCAGCCGCCCGACGCGGAGGCGTTCACCGCACGCCTGCCGCTGGCGCTTGGCAAACGCTTTGAAGCCGTGCGCACGTATCTGGTGAAACAGGCGGGCGTGACCGAGGACGTCTTCTATTACGGCCCCCGGTCGGGGTGGGCACTGCGCTACCTACAAGAGGCGCGGCCCCTGTGCGCCCTGCTCGTCCACGACGACCAGCCAGTCGCCATCATCGGCATGCCGGAAGCCGCGAGCGGCAAGATCGACTGGAAAACGTTGTCGCCCATTGCGCAAAAGGCCAAACGCAACGCGCAAGGTAGCCCCTCGCACCTCTGGCTCAACGTGCCGCTCGGTGAGACTGGCGCCACCGACGTCAAGACGCTGATCAAGGCAAAGCTGTCGCCGACAACCAAACCAACGACACCAACGACCACGCCCGGGCGCTCGAGGTGACCGTCCGGGTGGATCGCGCGTAGGCGCTGCGGACCTGGGCACAGACACCCCCACATCAATCTTTGCTGCCGACGCCATCCTCTGGCACCCTTATTCGAGAGGTCTTGGCATGAATAACTTAAAAGCATCACGCGCGCTGCTGGTCCTGACTTGCTTATCGCAGATCGGCGCTTGCGACAGCGGTAGTTCGGGAACAAGCCCGAGGTCGGCACCCGACGACAACGGATTTGTTCGCGTTCCAGGCGGACAGGCCGGGACGAGCGGCGCGCCGATTTCGCCGGACGCTAAAGTCGCAGACGCATCGACCGACGCGCCGACGACCATGGCGCTTGCTGATGCGGCCGTGGACACGGTCGTCTCGTTTCCAGACGCTGCGGCGCTGTTCGACGCACCCACCCCGATTCCGACAACTCTCGCAGAGGCGTGTACCGACGTTGCAAAACGCGGCTGCGACCGATTTTCTGCCTGCGCGCCTTTCTTCGTCGAGGCCCTCTGGGGCTCTCCCGACCAGTGCGCCCTGGCCCTGCGCGGTAGTTGCATCCTTGACGGCAACGCGCCCGGGAGCCGGATCGTCCCCGCTGACTTCGCTCGTTGCGGACGCGGACTTGCATTGCTCAAGTGCGAGGAGATCCTCAACGGCGAGGCGCTTGAAATGTGCATCCCACCCGGCGCGCGCGCCGCCGGGATGTCGTGCGGGGCCAACAGCCAGTGCGGCAGCGGCTACTGCAAACGCATCGGCCTGTGCGGCACCTGCACGATTCGGCAACCTCCTGGCGGGCTGTGCAACGTGCTTTTCGGCGACATCGAGTGCCACAGTGGCCTGGCGTGTGCGGCCGGCGTGTGCGTGGTACGCGGTGGCCCAGGCGATCCGTGCAGCCCCGCGCGGCCGTGCCAGAAGCAGCTTGGGTGCAGCAACCTTAAAGCCTGCGTCAAGCCGTTCGTCGACGCCGGAAATGCGTCCCCCTGCACCACTGACAGCGAGTGCAGTTTGGCCCACGGCCTCTTCTGTTTAAAGCTGCAGGGCAGCGGCAACCCTGGCCTGTGCCAGCAGCTCAAACTTTCCGGGCCGGGCGAGCCGTGTCCGCTGTTGCCGATCTGCTCGGCGAGCGCCGTGTGCGTCAAGGCCCCGACCGGCGAGTTGCGCTGCCTCGCAGCCGGCAAGGAAGGCGAAGCGTGCGGCAACAAGGCCATGGGCAGGCCGTGCCTGCCGCCGGCCTATTGTGCCGATGGTATTTGCCGCATCGCCAACCCGGCGATGTGTTTGTAGCAAAAGCCGCCGGGGCTACTTCACGAACTCGATGTTGTCGGCCTGGATGAAGCCGGCATCGGTGACACCCATGGCCTGCAATCCGGTCACCGGATCGCGATCAACCGGCAGCGCCACCACGAAGATGAAGTCGGTGTTGGCAACCACCGCTGCTCGCTCGCCATCGACCGTGGTCGGCGGCGCGGGATCCTTCGGGGTCCACGCAGGAACCGCAAGCGCCGAGAAGTCGAGGGTGGCAGTCACGCCCGCAGGCGTGGCCATGATATCCCAGCCGTACTTGCGGCGACCCGCCATCGGCGGATCTTTGTAGCGGCCTGACTGCCCTTCAAGCTCGACCCGCACCATGCGTGGCTTGTCGGATTTTATGCGGATCTTCATCTGCTTGAAGCCGCTGAGATCGACCACGGGCTGCTCCATGTAAAACCGCATATACGCCCACTGTCCGAAGGCGACCGGCGGAGTTGGGTTGCGAATCATGAAGTCGAGCCGGGCGTCCTTCGTTCCGGCCAGGGGCTCCTGCTCGTTGAGGCTGATCTTCGCCGAGGTGCCGCTGTTGGTCAGGGCGCGCGCACTCAGGCCGAAGCTCAGCGGGTTCACGATCTTCTCGAAGTCGTTGACGCCCGTGGTCTTCACCAGGAACGTCACCGGATCCTTGCCCTCGGCGATGATCCGGAGTTTCTCGCGGATGTTGGGGACGGCGTTTCTGACGCTCTGGATGTTGCTGGTCATGGCCATCTCGGACACGGCCAGCGGATCGCCCATGATCGCCGGCTTGATCTGGGCGAACCAGGTGTCGAGATCCTGGTTGACCTTCTCCACCGTCACGTACTTTTCGAGCATCTCGACAATGGCCTTGTTGTACTTGGCCACACCGTCGTCCTTGGCAATCGCCTGGAACACCTTGTCGCAGGATGCCCAGTCGATACCCTTTTCGCCGCCCCACTGCAGCTTGTAGTTGTAGGGGCAGCCCTGCGCGGGGGCCTGGTACCACTCGGGCAGCGTGTCGTGATCGCGGTAGGTCGACCAGGTTCCTTCGAGATCCCACGGCATGACGTACAGCTTGTTCGCGAGCGGGTTCTCGTAAATGTAGAAGTTATGATTGCCCAGCGCGTAGAACGCGGTGAAACCATCGAAATCGGTGATGGCGCGGCTGACCGCGAGATAGCGGGTCATGTAGGTCGTGTCGAGCCAGTCGTTGGCGACCTTCCCGACGTCGGCACCGGGGCCAGTCAACGCCTTGTAGAAGTTGATGATCTTGTCCGGCGGCACGACGACCCTCGTCGGATTCGTCGGGTCGGGTTCATTCGTTCGCTGCCCCGCCGTCTGTGGCGCGCCAACGTAGTACTTCGGATCCTCCGTGGTCGGCCAGACCTCTTTGTACAGGTTGCCGTTGCCTTGCCTCGCGGGGAACCAGTAGTCGGTCGCATCGCCGTTGATGTCCTCGGTCAGACCAAAGATGCCTTTGTACTTGTCGTTCACGATAACCTTCGCGTGTACGGCGCGCGAGGTGAGGATCCCCATGTCGCGGAACAACTTGTGCGACAGGCGCTCCCGCATGAGCGACGGATCGCGCCACATCGAGTGCAGCTTGACCTTCTTCAAGCTGTGGAACTTTTTGGCCCTCTCGTACTCGTTGAACGAAATCTTGTAGGATATCTTGGAGCAGGGAGCGTTGTTCCCCATGGCATCCACCTTGAGCTTGCGGGTACACATGCCGACCAGGGGAGCCGTGCATTTCTTCGTCGCGGTGGGTTCCATCACCTCGGGGCCGAAACACCCGACCCAGCCCCCGAACTGGCCCTTGTAGCGCACGCCCACCTTGCCCACGTCTTCACCGTCGACCTTGAGCATGCCCGGGACGTAAACCTCATCCCAGGCCGTTTCTTGCAGCTTCTTTTCCTCTGCGGCACCGAGCGTAATCGTCCAGGTCGACAGCTTCGCCCCGTCGAAGACGAAATCCGACGGGTGCGTCGCGGGGATCCTGAACCCGATAGGGGCCGGAGGCCCGGCTTCGCCCGCCTTATCGGCTGAGCCGGTGTCCAAAGCATCGGCTGAGCCGGTGTCCAAACCGCCATCGTTGGCCGGAGTTGGCGTCGACGAATCCTTTTGGCATGCCGCAAACAGCGGCAACAGAGCGAAAGCGTAGGGCGCTAGTTTCAATGGACTCATAGTTTCCTCCGTGCAAGTTTCCGCAAACTTATGACACTCATCGCTACCACATCTACCCAGAAGACGGCAAGGACGAAGTGGCAACCGCGCGTGATCCCCCCTTTCATAGCTGAACTGTGGGATATTTCGTCCTTGCGCTCCTGATTGGGTGTCTAGGCATCGCATGCGATTCTCATTGGCCAACGCGTTACGGACGGCCTGCGCGTGCGCGCTGTGGGCGGCTGTCTTGTTCGGTGGTGTGGCGAGCGCCGGGGCCCAGACGATCAAGCCTCGTTTCGTGCTCCTCATCGATACGTCCGGCTCGATGGCGGAGAACCCGACCCGCGTCAACACCCATGGCGACGGATCGCGCATGCACCCGGGCTGCGATCTCGACAGCAATGGCAAGTACGACGACAGCAAGATGTACCAGGCCAAGGCGGCTCTCAACGACGTGATCTCGGCCTTTGGCGGCGTGGAGTTCGCGCTGGCGCGTTACCACCAGAACGACCTCGGCCAATCATGCACGAACGGGCAGCAGTGCAACCTCATGAACACCGGTGCCAACATGTGCATCGACAGCCGCTGCGCCAACAGCACGTCGTTTTACGATGAATGCTCGGGCGGCACGGCCACCACGAACGGCTGTTTCAAGTGCGCCGACCCCAACAACGATCCGACCCACGTGTGGTACGCCGGCAACGTTTGTTGCCCATCCGGCGGTCCGCTGTCGGCCGGCTACGGCCTGGCGGGGGACGTCCTGGTGCCATTCCCAAAGCCCGGCACGAGTAACTTGTCCGACTTGTTTTCGTGGATGGATGGCGAGGAGAACTACCCGCCGGGCAAAAACAAGGAGCTGCGTGCCGCGGGCACCACGCCGATTGGCGGATCGCTCAATGCCGTGCGCGACTGGCTGGTCAACGACGCAAGCACCGCGGGCAACACCGGTGGCGCGTTGAATCGGGACGACAAGATTGGCTGCCGCTCGTACAACGTCATCCTGGTCACCGACGGCGACGAAACTTCCAATTGCGTCGGAAGCTGCGGCCTCAACGGACAACGCGCGGCGGAGTTGCTGTACCGAGCCTGCACCAACGGCGGCGTGTTCAATCAGGCCGCCAACCGCTGTGAATTGGCGGGGAGCCCGGACGGCACCCGCGAAGCCCGGGTCAAGACTTACGTCGTTGGGTTCGCCATCAACAATCCGAACCTCAATGCGATGGCGGCGGCCGGCGGCACCAACACCGCCGTGGTCGCGAACAACCAGGCCGAGCTGACGGCGCGTCTGTCGGACATCGTGGCGGCGTCGATCCCGACCGAGAAATGCGACTGCCAGGACAACACCTGCGACGGCCTGGTCGACGAAACGTTTCTCACCAAGGGACAGGCGTGTACGGTCGGCGTGGGGCGTTGCAAACGGCAGGGCCAATGGGCGTGCAAGCCCGACGGAACCGGCGTGATCTGCGCCTCCACGCCGGGAGGACAGTGTCCATCGACCGAACTTTTGCCAGGAACCGGCACCATGGAGGTCTGCGGCGCCGCGGCCGGGTGCGAAGCGCCCACCGCGCTCGATTGCGCCGACGACAACTGCGATGGCCGCATCGACGAAAACATGTCGTGCTCGTGCGCGTCGAAACCCGAGCTCTGCAACGGCATCGACGACGATTGCAACGGCAAGATCGATGACGTGTTGCCGGTCGCGTGCGGCCTGTCGATTGGCGAGTGCAAACCCGGCATCACCACGTGCATCGACGACGGCCAGGGCGGCAAGAAGACGCTGTGCCAGGGGGCCACCGCGCCCTCCCCGGAGCTGTGCGACGGCAAGGACAACGATTGCGACGGCGTCGTCGACGGCTTCGGGCTCGGGTGCTACCCGGCGGGCATGGCCGGTTGCAAGCTGGGGGGCGACGCACAGAGTTGCGCCGGTGCCCCGATCGACAAATGGACCTGCCAGGGCGTCTGCCAGGCTGGCCTATTGACGTGCAAGGACAGCATGTGTGGTGCCTGCAGCGGTGCCATCACGCCCGTCGCGGAAATCGCCTGCGACAAGCTCGACAATGATTGCGACGGCGAGACCGACGAGGGATTCGGCGTCGGCGAGCCGTGCGGCCCGGGCATCGGCAGAGCGGGCGAGTGCAAGCCCGGGGCGACGACGTGCGCCGACGGCGCGCTCAAGTGCATCGGTGGCCAGGGCCCCACCGAGGAACGCTGCAACGGCAAGGACGACGACTGCGACGGCGTGATCGATAATCTTCCTGGTAGCTGCGGGCCGAGCCGAGGGGAATGCCGCGCCGGCAAGTGGCGCTGCCTGGGCAGCGTGGCGTATTGCGACCAGACTGACAGTCCTGTGCCCGAAGCGTGCGACGGCAAGGACAACGACTGCAACGGCGTCGTTGACGACAACCCGTTCGATCCGGACCTCGGCACGTCCTGCGGGACCAGCGTCGGCAGCTGCAAGCCGGGCATCTTGCGCTGCGTGGGCGGCGTCAAATCCTGCGAGAACGGAGTCCAGCCTGAGCGGGAACGCTGCAATGGACTGGACGACGACTGCGACGGCAAGGTCGACAACGGCATCAACCCGCCGGGTCCCTGTCCTGCCCCCGGCCTGCCCCGCGGCGCGCCCATCCTGGGCGAGTGCGAGCCGGGCCAGAACGTGTGTACGCCCAACGGCGCGGGTGGCGCCGCATTCCGCTGCCTCGGCGGTGTCGGACCGGCGACCGAGGTGTGCGACGGCAAGGACAACGACTGCGACGGCGTGCTGGACAACGGCGCCACATGTCCCGGAACGGCGCTGTGCCGCGACGGCGCGTGCGTGCCCGCCTGCGCGAGCCAGAGCGACTGCCCCGCGAACCGCATGTGCCGCGACGGCGCGTGCGTTCTGGCCGAGTGCGCGCGCAAGCCGTGCCCCACCAAGTTCTATTGCCACCCGCAACGTGGCTGCGTGAGCCGATGCGAGAACGTCCAGTGTCCGCTTGGTACCCTGTGCGACAACGGCCTGTGTACCAGTTGCCGGCGGACGGGTTGCGCCGACGGCATGGTGTGCCGGACGCTCGCCTGCGAGCCCAACCCGTGCGCAACGGTCGCGTGTACCAAGGGCCAGTACTGCCGCAACGGCGCATGCGTCAAGACCTGCGAAGCAGTTCGCTGCGATCCGGGTGCGATCTGCCGCGACGGCGCATGCACCGCCGACAAGTGTGCTGGCATCCGCTGCGACGGCGGAATGTTTTGCGACCCCAAGGACGGCACGTGCAAGAAGAACGCCTGCGCCTCCATCGGCTGCCTGCCCGGGCAGGCCTGCGTGCCGCAGCAGGCCATGTGCGTGCCCGATCCGTGCCTGGTCGCTGGGTGCGCGAGCGATAGCCTGTGCGTCATGACCGCCGACGGGCGCGCCGAGTGCTGGACCAAGAAGACGCTGGCCGATCGCACCACGGTGCATCGGACGTCCGGGGGCGGCGGCTGCTCCTGCCGGGTTGGCGAGGCGTCGTCGCCGTCCTTGTCCTGGACGTTGCTCGCGCTGGCGGTCGTTGGCCTCATTCGGAGACGGCGGCGGTGAAACGGCGACACCGCGCCCTGGCCGTTCTCGCGCTCGGGTTCGCGGCCTGCGGATGCACACCGCGAAGGCTTACTTTCGGGGGCGACCTCGGTGCCGTCGATGCGTATCACCCCGCGCTGGTCAGCGGCGGCGACGACGGACCGGCCGACACGGTAACCGATGAAAACACCAACGACGATCGCCCGGCCCGACCGACCGATGCGCGCGACGCCTGTTTCCCGCGGCCCGAGGTGTGCAACGGCCTGGACGACGATTGCAACGGCCTCATCGACGACGGCTTCGACTTCGCCAACGATCTCCTCAACTGCGGGCGCTGCGGCGTGACGTGCGCCTTTGCCCACGGCGCTTCTGCGTGCAGCGCCGGCCGCTGCCGCCTGGCCGCGTGCGAGGCTGGGTTCGTCGACCTCGACCTCTTGCCGCAAAACGGTTGCGAATGCCAGGTCACGAATGGTGGCGTCGAGGTGTGCGACGGCAAGGACAACGACTGCAACGGCCAGATCGACGAAGCGTTTGATCTGCAGACGAGCCTCGTGCACTGCGGAATGTGCGGGCGCGAGTGCAAATTCGACCACGCGACGCCGCTGTGCCAGAGCGGCCAGTGCCGCATGGGCGCATGCGATCCGGGCTTCGTCGACCTTGACGGCAGCCCAACCAGCGGCTGCGAATACGTGTGTACACGCAGCAACGGCGGCGTCGAGATCTGCGACGGCAAGGACAACGACTGCAACGGCCAGATCGACGAAACTGATGCGAGAATCGGCATGCGCTGCTTCCCCGAGGGCATGCAGGGGTGCGACGTCGCCGCCGGGCAGTGCCGCGGCGGCTGTGGGTTCGGCACCTGGTCGTGTCGGCCCGGTGGCCTCGCGTGCAACAACGCCGTCTTGCCCAGGACGGAGCTCTGCGACGGACTCGACAACAACTGCGACGGCGCGATCGACGAGCCGTTCGATCTGCAAAACGACCCGCGCTGGTGCGGTGCCTGCAACCGTGCGTGCGATCTGCCGAACGCCATCAACGGCTGCAAGGACGCGCTGTGTACCGTCAAGGCGTGCAAGGCCGGATTCGTGGACCTCGATCGCGTGGTCAGCAACGGCTGTGAGTACGCCTGCACAGCGGACGGTCCCGAAGTGTGCGACGGCAAGGACAATGATTGCGATGGCAAGACCGACACCAATGACGACGATCTGTTGTTCCCGACCACCAACTTCTGCGTGCAGGTCGGCGAATGTGGCAAGGGACCGGGCGGTTCATCGCGCTACATGGAAAAAACCTTCCCGGCCTGCCTCAGGCCCGCCGGCGCGACTCGGCCCGACTGGATCTGCAACTACCCCGACACCGTTCAACTCGCAGCGCCGAACCAGATCCAGGGTGAGGAATCGTGGTGCGACGGCAAGGACAACAACTGCGACGGCAAGACCGACGAGCACGCCAAGGTGGGCGAGAAGTGTACCGACTCGGGCATCGGCGAGTGCCAGAAACTCGGTAAATTGGTTTGCCAGGCAGACAAAACGCTGACCGCCACCTGCGATGCGTCGGGGGGCGCGCCTTACGCGCCCACGCACGAGCTTTGCGACGGCAAGGACAACGACTGCGATGGACTGGTCGACGAAAGCTGGGACACGCCGCCCGGCGGCGGTTTTCCGACTTGCGCGGGCGGCGGCGCGTGCCGGGGCGTGCGCGACGATCTGGTCCACGTGACCGTTGCGGCGCACGACTACTACATCCATGCGTACGAGGCCTCGCGCGCGGATGCGAGCAACGCCATGCAGGGCACGAAAGAGACGCGCGCGTGTTCACGCCTCGTGCCGACGTCGGACATGGGCGGGCCACCCGTTCTCAAGGGGGCCAGGGCCTGGACCAACGTCACCTACGCGCAAAGCAAGGCGGCGTGCATTGCGGCGGGGATGCGGCTGTGCCGCACCAAACGCACCGCCGATTGCAGCTCCGGCACCATCACGGACGACGAATGGGGACTTGCGTGTCAGGCGGGATTGACCTGCCCGATGGGCGCGGTTCGCGCCTATCCCTACGGATGCACGTACGACGCCCAGACCTGCAACGGCCAGGACGCCGCGCTTTTGACCGATTGGCCCACCGGCAGCCGCGCGCAATGCACGACCGGCGATCTCGACACGGCAACGCCCGGCACGCAGGTGATTTACGACCCCAGCGGCAACGTCGCCGAATGGACCGACGATTGCCGCGCCACGCTCGGCGACGGAACCGGACGCCAGGCGTACACCCTGCGCGGCGGATCGTATTCCAGCATTCCCGTGGCGCTGCGCTGCGATTTCATGGCGCTGGCCGTGGCGGAAAACTTTTCCTTCGCCGACACCGGCTTTCGCTGCTGCTCGTCGTGCGCGCCCGGCCTCGCCGACTGCGGGGCCTGCGTCAACCTCAGCGCCGACGACAAGAACTGCGGCGCGTGCGGTCAGGCGTGCCAGGCCGGTCTGTCTTGCAAGAACGGCGCTTGCCGCTGAAGAGTTGTCCCCTACGGAATCGGGTCCGGCGGTGCAGGCGGTGGCGGCAGCGGGGGGGCTGACAGCGGCGGGGGGGGCGGCATCGGCCGTGCCGGCAGCGGCAGCGGCGGTGGCATCGGCGGCTTTGCGTCCGGTTGAACGCAGGCCGCCAGATCGAAGAACATGAACTCGACTGCCTTCTCCTGCGGGGTGAGCGTGGTCGTTTTGCAACCGGTCGGGAACGGCTGGTTCGACATGTCGCCCGAACCAGCCGACAGATGGATATCGGTGAAGACGACGCGGCCGCACTGTTTGTCGGCCGCGGCACCGATCGGCGTGTTGTAGGTCATGTATTGCACGCACTGGCGACCCTGATTCTTTTGGTCCACGCCGTAGATCCAGCGCTGCGCGAGAGGTGCGGTCGCGGTCGCCTGAAGTGAGTCGCGTCCCCCACGAATCATAAGTTGCCCGCGCGTCGTCGACGCGCCGACATTGACCAGCCAGTCGGTCATGGCCAAACCCTTGGGGAACGTGGAATCGATCGAAGCAGTGAAGGGATCGGCCAGCGTGAGATCCGTGCCGTCATTCGGAAACTGCCAGGTCGCGACGGTTGAGAGCGGCGCAGGTCCCTGTTGGATCCAGTAGTTGTGCCAGTGGGTAGCAAAGATTCGTCCGCCCGCGTTCGCGTAGTCGCTCATGGCCTGCAAGGCGGCTGGCCCTTTGGGAACCGAAAGGCTGGTCGCGAGCCAACCCCCGCCTTCACACGCAAGCAGGACGATGTCGTACTTTTTCAGAGCAGCAGAGGTGCCCCACAATGAACCCGCTCGCGTCAGTGAAGCGCCGCCATTGAGCGTCGGCGCATACGCAGACGCCCCAGTGGCCCCGGCGAAAAGGTTGACTCGCCCCCGGCCGGCCTCGGGCGTGAACTCGGTGTCGTCGATGCCGATCTTGCGCAGCAGGCACTCGAGGGCGTCGACCCCGCCCGTCGAGAGCGCGATTTTCGGAATGTCGCCCTCGCTCTGGTTGCGCGGAAGCCTGGTCAGATCCTTGTCGGTGATGGCGGTATCGGTGCAGGCTGTTACCTTTGGAATCGTGATCTTGCGGCGCCACTTGCCGATCTGCATGACAAGCGGAATGTCTGCTCCGACCGGCACGTTGTTCAGCTTGAACTGGCCCTTGGCGTCGGTCAGAGCCGACGCAATCGGGCTCCCGGATATCGACGCGCACGTGTCGCAGGTGACACCGAGCTTGACCGGGTCCAAGGCCGCGTTGGGAATATAGACGAGCACATTGTAAAGCGGCACTCTCCCGGCGGGATCGTAGACAGTTCCACTCACGCTGGTCTGCGCACCGGCCGCGCAGGCCAGCTCCTTGCACGGGCCGGCCGTGCAGGTGGTTTGCTGACACTGAAGATTGACGCAGGGGCCCTGAAGCACTGCGCCGGGACAGACGTTGGCCATGTCGCCCTGGCCACACGGCTTTGCATCGGGGCAGTCGCCACAATCGAGTTCCTGGCCGCAGCCGTCGCCGATCTTGCCGCAGTATCGTCCGCCCGACAGATCGCACGAGGTCGGCGTGCAGTTTGCCGACACACAAATATTCGCGGTGACGCCGGTGCCACAGCTCTGCCCGGCAGCGCAGGTGCCGCAGTCGAGAACCTTGCCGCAACCGTCGCCGATCTGGCCGCAGTAGCGGGCGCCAGGTGGATTGCAGGTGGCGGGTTTGCAATTGGGATCCACGGGGGGCGCGCAAATCCCGGGCGTTCCGCCGCCGCCGCAGGTTTGTCCCATAGGACAGGTAGGGCCGCAGTCGAGCGGTCGGCCGCAGCCGTCGCCCAGCTTGCCGCAGAACTTCCCGGTCGGTTGGTCACAGCTTATCGCCTTACAGTTCGGATCCGCGGAGATGCAGGTGTGAGCCGACGATCCGGTCCCGCAGGTCTCGCCGGACGGGCAATCGCCGCAATCGAGTGTCTTGCCGCAACCGTCGAGCACCATGCCGCAGTAGCGACCCGCCGCGGTCGCGCAGGCGCGCTTTTCGCACGGTTTGGAGGGATCCGTGTCGGAGGAAAAACCGAATCTGCTGTCCAGCGTGGTTGGTACATCCGGGGTTGTGCCACCATCGTCGCCGGTCGTGGCCCCGCCGGGCGCAAGTGGCGCATTGCACGCAGCGAGAAGCAGAGCCGTTGCGGCACCACACCTGCGAGCAAGGCTAATTTTATGAGTCATTGGTGGATCCTTTCAAAGCGTGCGTTCGGGGCGCATTCTTTCATGAAAAGCAGATGATAGGCAGCCTGAAAACGCCCCCACGCCCCCCCCATCAGGCGCTGCCCGGACGGCGGCACTCTACAGTGGCTCGTCGCATTCGGCGCGCACCACGTCGTCAATGTCTTCCCGCCGCGCAATCAACGTCGCGCTGCCATCGTCCCAAAGCACCTGCGGCGCGCGGCCCATCGAGACGTAGTTCGATGACATCGCGGCACCGTAGGCACCGGCGTCGTGCAGCACCAGCAGATCGCCCGGATCCGGCCGCGGCAACGAACGCGGGTCCAGAAGTTCGTGCTCGTCGCGCGTGAACACGTCGCCGCTCTCGCACAACGGGCCCGCGACCACCAGCGGCTCGGGCGGCCGCCCGGCACCGGCACCCACGATTGAGATCTGATGATACGAGCCATACATCGCCGGACGCACCAGATCGCAAAATCCAGCGTCCACCATCACAAAGGTCTGGCCTGATCCCTTGGCGTTGGTTCGCGTCGTCTTGATGTCCTTGACCCGCGCCACCAAAAAGCCCATCCCGGCCACCGGGTAGCGTCCGGGTTCGATCTCGACGCGAATCGGCTTGCCCGCGACCTGTGCAAACCTGACCACCGCGTCTTGCAGCACCGGCCGGTACCACTCGAGATCGTATGCCGCCGCCCCTGGCCGATACGGATGCGGAATGCCGCCGCCGAAATTCACGCCGATCGCGTCGGGAAACTGCGGCAACACCGCGACGAAAAAATCCGCCAGCTTCTTCATGTTGGCATCGAATTCGCGCAGCTCCGGACCGGTGCCCACGTGGCCGTGCAGCGCGACGATGGTCAAGCCTGCCTGCTTCGCGGCGTCACGCGCCGCCGCCAGCTCTTCGTGCCAGATGCCGTGCTTGGACGATGGCCCGCCCGTGTCGCAAGCCTGCACGTGTCCATGCCCGAAGCCTGGATTGATGCGCAGCGCGATGGGGCCGCGATAGCCCCCGGCCGCCAGTTCGCGCAGCAGGCCCGGCGAGCCGACGTTGGGCAGCACGCCATGTTCCTTCACCACCTGCATCGCGTTGTCGCGCAACACGTCGGTGGTCAACATCACGACCGGTGGGGATGAGCCTCCCGGAAAACCAGCGCGCAGTACACGCAGGACCTCGTTGCCGCTGACGGCGTCGATCCACATCCCGGCATCACGCGCGCACTCAAGTACCTTGCGGGCCGAGTTCGCCTTGACGGCATAGCGGCACACGATGCGGTCGCCATCCGCGAGCTTGGCCAGGCGCGCGAAAGCGTCACGCAGAATTTTCGCGTCGTACAGATAGAATGGCGTGCCGACGGTCGCCGCAAACTTGTCGAGCGAATAGCGGTCTAGCGAGTCGCGCGGCTGCATCGTGCGTAGTTTATAGCGCGAGCTTCCGCGAATGGCGGACTCCATCGGCGACCCCATGCGCAGGCTGGTGGCTGTCGCTGCGCGTCAAATACCAAGATTTTTTTCGCGCGCCAGCCTGAACTGAGTTAAGGTCCGGCGGTAAATCGGGTAATCGGTAGCGGTTTTGCAAACAACAGGAGCTTTCACGATGAAAACACTGAGCGTGGCTTTGACAATTTGTGTAGCAGCGGCCTTCGCGGGATTCGCGAGCTGCGGCGGAGATGACCCTTCCCCCGGAACCGGCGGAACCGGCGGCAAGGGCGGTGCCACTGCGGCAGCGGGTGGCTCGGCAGCGGGCGGCTCGGGTGGCACGGCAGCGGGCGGCTCGGGTGGCACGGCAGCGGGCGGCTCGGGCGGCTCGGCAGCGGGCGGCTCGGGTGGCTCAGCGGCGGTCGACTGGACCATGTGCGTGGCTCCGGAAAAGCCCGGTGTCTTGGCCCAGGACTTCTGCACCTACTACATGACGAAGTGCATGTTTAAGACTGGCGCCACTTCCTTCGCAAGCATGGATGCCTGCGTTGCGCGCTACACTGGGTACAGCACGACAGTGAAAAGTTGTACCGCCTATCACCTGTGTGTGGCCGGTAAATCGGCCGACATGGCCACCATACATTGCCCGCACCCGGCGCAAGTCGGCGGTCCATGCATGAATCCATAATGTAGTCGCGCGCGCAAACCGCGCGCCACAAGAAGGTCGGCTCGCGCCTGCGGGTCGGCCTTTTTTTTTACGTGGACGCAGCGGCAGGTGTCAGTGATCGGCTCAGGTACTGATCAATGCGCTCCTGATCGGCTCGATCTACCTCAGTAAATTTCACCCCCATGCCAAGCGCCTCCGAGGTTCTGATCGACACAATCTGGCCCGACACCGTGATCGCGTTGTCGTCGCCAGGAAGGTCGAACCTCAAGCTGATCGAACTACCCACGGGAATAGGAATGGTCTGGTCCAGGTACATCCCACCGCTGGACAGGTTTCCCGCGCGACGGAAAACCAGGCCAGCGGGGGAGATCTCCTGCACCCACATCTCTACCGGTATGCGTGCGCTGGCGCGCCGTTCGGCTCCCACCCCGCTCGACTTGCCCTGATCCTCGGACATCGGCCCTGATGGTATCACGACATGGCCTGCGCTTGCCGCTAACGCGGCCTTCGGTTAGGACCGCCCCAGGTTTTCCCGTGTCCCTAGTTCAACTGCGCCGCCCGACCGCCTTGTCCCCCGCCCCCGCGGCGGAGGGCGCGCCGCGCCTGGCGTACGTCGAAACCTACGGCTGCCAGATGAACGTCGCCGACACCGAGATGGTGCTGGGCATGCTGCACCGCTCGGGGTTTGCGCGCACGCTGGATGCGATGCAAGCCGACCTGATCCTGATCAACACCTGTGCCATCCGCGAGAACGCCGAGAGCCGCGTGTGGGCGCGGGCGAGCATTCTTGCCCAGGCAAAGATCGGGCGCCCAGGCGTCGTGATGGGCATCACCGGTTGCATGGCCGAGCACCTCAAGGAAAAGATCCAGGAGAAGGCACCCTACGTCGATTTGGTGGTCGGGCCGGACGGATACCGCCGACTCATCGAACACGTCGAACGCGCGCGCGCCGGTGAGCCCGTGCATGACACCGCGCTCGACCGCTGCGAAACCTACGAAGGACTCGACCCGTCGCGCGAGATGACGGCCAGCACGACCGGACACATCACGATTCAGCGTGGCTGCGACAAGTTCTGCACGTTTTGCGTCGTGCCCTACACGCGCGGGCGCGAGCGCGGCATCCCGCCGCGCGAGATCTTGCGGCAGGCGCGAGCGATGGCGGCGGCCGGCTACCGGGAAGTGCAACTGCTCGGGCAAACGGTGAACTCGTACCGCTGGGAGGACGTGACGTTCGCGGACCTGCTGCGCGGGGTCGCCGCCGTCGACGGCCTGGCGCGCGTGCGCTTCATGTCGCCCTACCCGCTCGACTTTTCGGACGAAGCCATCGCGGCGATCGCCGAAACAGCAAGCATCAGCAAGCAGGTACACTTGCCGATGCAAAGTGCCTCCGACGTTATCCTTGATCGGATGCGGCGCGGCTACACGTTCGCCCAATATCGGCAGTTGGTGGACCGGCTGCGCGCGGCCATCCCGGACCTGGCGATCACCACCGACCTCATCATCGGCTTTTGCGACGAGACCGAGGAGGATCTGAACGCGACGCTCGCGGCGCTCGAAGAAATTCGTTTCGACGGATCGTTCAACTTTGCCTACTCCGAGCGGGCTGGAACCGTGGCGGCGCGCAAGCTGCCCGACACGGTGCCCGAGACGACCAAGAACGAACGGCTGGCGCGCGTGATCGAGGTGCAACGGCGCATCACCGCAGAGATCCTCGCGGCGCAAATCGGCAAGCGCGAACGAGTCCTGTTCGAGGGAACATCCAGGCGTCGAGAAGACGAATTCCTCGGGCGCACCGATGCCGGTCGCATGGTGGTCGTTCCGGCCGCGCAGGGCGTCGGCCCCGGAGCAATGTGCGACGTCGTCATCGAACGCTCCACCGGAGCAACCCTGATCGGGCGCGCGGTGGGCGCTCCGGCGTAGAGCCGGGGGTTCCTCGAACACCTGCGGCGCACTCACAACTTGTCATGGCCAGGGCGTGCAGGCCGCCCGCGCAGCGCTCACGTCAGCCATTCGCCGAGCGACTCAATAAGACGCAGCCAGGGCATCACCTGCACGTCGCCGATCCGGAATGGCTCGGGGACCGTCGCCGCCACCACGCGACGGACGTCTGGGTGCGCCTCGCCAAACGTCCGCAAGCCACTCAGGTCAGCCCCCGTGACCGATCGACCCGACTTGATCTCGACCGCGAGGCGAATCTGGCCATGCCGCTCGAAGATCAAATCGACCTCTGCCCCGTGGTTCGTGCGCCAGTAATAGAGGCGCGTTTCGGGGAATAGATAGTCGACGACCCTGAGTGATTCTGTGACGATCCACTGCTCGAACAGCCGACCGCGCTGGCGCAGATCGGGTTCACCGTGCAATCGACGGTTGAGCGCGTTGGTGACACCGGTGTCGAAAAAATAGAACCGTGGGTGTCCCACCAATCGGGCACGCGGACTTTTTCGCCACGGCTCAAGGGCAAACCCAATCAGCGTGTCTTCCAGAATCTGAAAATATTCGCGCACCGTTCTCGCGGCAACCCCGGCATCTTTGGCGACCGCGTTCACGTTCAGGATGTCACCGCACCCAGCGGCGGCGACGTCCAGAAACCTGGCAAACCCGCCCAGGTTGCGCACGATTCCCTCGGATTGAATTTCCTCGCGCAGGTAGGTCTCGGCGTAGGCGGACAAGAGGTTCCGCGCGTCGTCGTCGCTGCCCGTCACCACGGCCGGAAGGCTCCCGAATCGCAGAACCCGCTCAAGATCGAAGGCATCTCCCATCTCCGCTGCGGTCAAGGAATGCAAACGCCGCGTGGCTGCCCTGCCGGCAAGCAGGTTGGCGCCGCCACGTCGCAACTTCCGCGCGCTCGACCCGGTCAGCAGAAAACGTGTATTGCCGCGTTCAATCAGACCGTGAACTTCGTCCAACAGTTCGGGAATCTTCTGCACCTCGTCGATGAAGATCGTGGAGGTTCCTTTCCGCACGCGCTCCTCGGCCTCCTTGCGAAAGCGGGCTGGCTCCTTGGCGTAGCGTAAAAAGACGTCGTGCTGCAGCAGATCGATCGTCCAGGCGTCGGTCGGCAGCAGAGAACGAATGAGCGTGCTTTTCCCGGTTTGGCGCGGACCGAACAGCAGGCAGGACCGCCGCGCCGGAATGCGCAGCAGCCTCTGAAATGCACCGTGAGACATATGATGCCAGAGTGTACGGTATAACAGCAGCGTTATCAATCCATGGTCGAGGCCAGGCCAGGGAAAACCCGCGACGGACGCCCGGGTGCCTCAGCGGTGAAAGGCGACGTGGAACGCGCAGTTCGCGAGCGTGATCGCGCCCGACGAAATCAGCAGCGCCCGCAGGTCGGTGATCTCGAATGACTCGATGACCTTGTCGGTCGCCCACAGAAGCAAAGTGTTGACGCCAAAAGGGATGAGCAGGAATGCCAGGCCGAGGGTGAAGATGGCGGGCAAGAAGAGCAGCGCGCCCAGGACGACCGAGAGCAACCAGCCGACGGCCCAGTTGAGCACGCTGAACACCAGCGCCGTGATCACCGCGGCACCGGTGTTCTTGATGCGTACCCCGGTCACGACCTTGGACACCAGAAGGACCACACCGGTCAACACTGCAACGTGAATCAGGGCCGTCATGGGCGGCTAGCATAGCAGGTGTTTACGCTCGGGTAGCCAACGACGGGCGCGGATGTATACTTCGCCGCCGTTTCGGCACGGCAGCCACTCACGATGGACAACCTCGACCAGCTCGAACAGCAGAGCGTTTACATCTTCCGCGAGGCTTTCAGGCACTTCGAGCGCCTGTGCATGCTGTGGTCCATCGGCAAGGATTCGACGGTGCTGCTGTGGCTCGTGCGCAAAGCGTTCTTCGGCCACGTGCCGTTCCCGCTGGTCCACATCGATACGCACTTCAAGCTTCCGGAGATGATCGCGTACCGGGACAAGCTGGCCCTCGAATACAAGCTCCAGATGGTCGTCGGCGAGAACGCCGAGGCCCTTGCGCAAAAGCGCACATTCCCGGACACACAGCACCTGCCCGACGGCCACCCGGACAAGCTGACCCGCGAAGACTGCTGCATGGCGCTCAAGAAGGACGCGCTCAAGAACACGCTGTCGGGCAAGTGGCCGCGCAAACGCCTCAACTTGCAAACCGGCAAGTACGAGCTCGACAAGAGCACCGAGCCCTACGAGGGCGTCATCGTGGGCGCGCGCGCCGACGAGGAGGGCAGCCGATCAAAGGAACGCACGTTCTCGCCCCGCGACGTCAACAGCGACTGGGACGTCGGCGATCAGCCGCCCGAGTTCTGGAACCAGTTCAAGACCGACTTCGCGCCCGGCACCCACGTGCGCATCCATCCGCTGCTCGACTGGACCGAGGTCCACATCTGGGAATACATCAAGCGCGAAAACATCCCGACCGTGTCGCTGTACTACGATCAGGGCAACGGGAAGCGCTACCGCAGCCTCGGCTGCGAGCCGTGCCAGGCACCGATCGACAGCACCTCGAAGAACGTCGACGACATCCTGGTCGAGCTCAAAGGCGGCAAGCTGCGCGACATCGCCGAGCGCTCGGGTCGCCTGCAAGACGGTAAGCACGGCCTCGAAGAGCTGCGCCGCAAGGGGTACATGTGATGGCGAGGCTCGAAGAGCTGCGCCGCAAGGGGTACATGTGATGGCCAGCCTCGAAGAGCTGCGCCGCAAGGGGTACATGTGATGGCGGCCGGACCGGACCAAATGAACATCGTCGTCGTGGGCCACGTGGACCATGGCAAGTCGACCGTGGTCGGACGCCTGCTCGCGGACACCGACTCGTTGCCGCAGGGCAAGCTCGACGCCGTCCGCAAGGAATGCCTGCGCACCGGCAAGCCGTTCGAATACGCGTTTCTGCTCGACGCGCTCTCCGACGAGCAGGACCAGGGCATCACCATCGACACCGCGCGCTGTTTCTTCAAGACGAGCAAGCGCGACTACATCATCATCGACGCCCCGGGGCACATCGAATTCTTGAAGAACATGATCTCGGGCGCGTCGCGCGCCGAGGCCGCCGTGCTCATCATCGACGCCAAGGAAGGCGTGCGCGAGAACTCGCGCCGCCACGGCTACATCTTGTCGATGCTCGGCATCCGTCAAGTCGTCGTCTGCGTGAACAAGATGGACCTGGTCGCGCGCAGCCAGGACCACTTCCGCAACATCGAGCGCGAATACCGGGCGTTCCTGCAAGAAATCGGCGCGGTCAGCCCGAAGCACTTCATCCCTGTCAGCGCGCTGCACGGCGAGAACCTCACCCGGCGCGCCGCGCAGACGCCCTGGTACGATGGCCCAACGCTGCTTGAAGCGCTCGATGGATTCGCCAAGGCGGTGCCGCGATCGGATCAGCCGCTGCGTTTCCCGGTGCAGGCGGTCTACAAGTTCACCGCGCACGGCGACGACCGGCGCATCGTCGCGGGGCGCATCGAATCGGGCAAGGTCGCGGTGGGCGACCGCATCGTGTTCTCGCCGTCGAACAAAAGGGCGACCATCAAGTCCATCGAGGGCTTCAACACGCAGCCGCGCACCGAGCTCGACGCCGGTTGGTCGACGGGGTTCACCCTGGCGGAAGAAATCTACGTCACGCGGGGCGAGGTCATGAGCCACGTCGAGAAGGCACCGCTGGTGTCGACGCGATTTCGCACCAACCTCATCTGGCTGGGCAAGGTGCCGCTGCGGCCGGGGCGTGACTACAAGCTCAAGCTGCACTCGACCGCGGTGCCGGTGCGCATCCATAAGATCCACAAAGTCATCGACGCGTCCGAGGCGGGGAAACAACTGCAAAAGCAGGAAGTCGGCCGCCACGACGTGGCCGACCTGGTCTTGGAAACGCGGCAACCGGTCGCCTTCGACCTTATCGGCGACTCCGACGCCACCGGCCGCTTCGTCATCGTCGACGGCCACGACGTCGCGGGCGGCGGCATCATCGTCGCGCACGAATCGGATGCGCAGGAAGAGTTCCGCGCCGAGGCCCGGCTGCGCGACTTCAACTGGGTCAAAGGTGGCGTGACCGCGGCCGGGCGGGCCGAGCACTACGGTCATCAGGCCGCGCTGATCATGTTCGTCGGCAAAGCCGGCACCGGCAAGCACCGCTACGCGCGCGCGCTCGAAAGCGCACTGTTCGGCGACGGCCGACATGCGTACATGCTCGACGGCACGAACGTCCTTCTCGGCGTGGACTTCGACATGCATTTCCGCGACGCCACCCAGGCTGAACTCGTGCGGCGCTTTGCCGAGGTGGCGCACATCCTTCTGGATACCGGCGTGCTGGTCGTCTCGACCACCAACGCGATTGGCCTCGCAGACTATGGTCAGGTGCAAGCGCTCATCCCCGATTTCGCCAGCATCGTGGTCGACGTCGATCCAGCGGGTGCCAGCCCCGCGCCCTGCGATCTGCGCATCCTTGGCACCGAGCCCGAGGCCGACGTGGTTTCCCGGATCGCGAAACTGCTGGTGGCCCGTGGAATCGCCGGACCCTAAAGCTGCCGCGCCTCGCAAGGGTCCGGCCACGCGACGAGGTCGCGACGAACGTGCCTTTGTTTATCGTGGCGGCGTTTGCCTCGTCGGCACCAGCGTTGCGTGCGATGGCAGTGGCGGCGCGAGCGATCTGATTTTTTTTTCGCACGGCGCGCAACTCGGTCAGGGCAGGCTCCGCCTGCACCCAGCGAGTCACCGCCAGATCTTGGCGACCGAGTCGACCCTCGTGCTGGCAGGAAAGGCGGGCGAGCGCGTCCGCCCGCAGGTCCTCCCCGCAGCTTATGGGCGTCCGTTCGGCCTCGGCGAACTGCGGATCGAACTGTTTCCCTCCGGGCACCTGCCCGGTGCCGCATCGCTGCTGTGCCAGAACAAGGAACGAACTTTCGTCTACTCGGGGCCCGCGCGACCAGGTCCCGCCGGATTCGGTGCGGCCGCGTGCGAGACGCGCCATGCCGATGCACTGTGTCTCGATGCCACGTTTGGCCATCCGATGTTCGCCTTCGTGCCGCCCGATGTTGCACGGACGCAGCTCGTGCGCTTTGCGCGCTCCGTGATCGACGCCGGGAAGACACCGGTGATCCTGGTGCTGCCGTTCGAATCCGCCATGGACGCCGCTGCTGCGCTTGCCGATGCAAGCATCACCTTGCGCACGCACTCAAAAATTCTGCTCGCCGCCGCAGCTTTTCGCGCCGCTGGTGCCGCCCCTGCCGCGATGATGCGTTGTTCTCGCAAGCTCGCGTCGTCGGGCGAGGCCCTGCTGTGGCCAGCCAACGAGCGCGACGCCCCCGCGCTTGGGGCGATCACCCGGCCCGTGTTTGCCTTCGTGTCGGGCGCGGCGTCCGATCCCGCAACCGTCGCGCGCTTGCGCGTCGAAACGGCGATTCCGTGGTCCAATCACGCAGACTTTGCTGCCCTCTGCGCGTACGCCGAGACCACCGCCGGACGCGAAATCGCGACGGTGGGTACCCACGCCGAGGTGCTGGCAGGTCACCTGCGCGCGCCTGGGCGCATCGCGTACGCGCTTGGCCCGCCCAGCCAGATGGGCCTTTTCCGCTCCTGAAAGTCGCATTGGAACGGCGACGGTTTCCCGGTTAGAACAAAGTGTCGTGTTCAATCTTGGAATGGGTGAAATCGGAGCCATCCTGGTCCTGGCGCTCATTTTCCTGGGACCGAAGAAGCTTCCCGAGCTGGCCTCGGGCCTTGGCCGGGCGATCCGCGAGATCCGCAAGGCCACCGCCGACATCCGTCAGGAAATCGAGCTCGACGACGCCATCCGCAAACCGCTCGAGGAGTTGCGCGAGGCGACCATGCTGGCGCCCGCGGAACTCAAGCGCCGCGATGAGATGCGCAAGGTCCAGGCGCAGTGGGAAAAAGACGAGCGCGAGCGCCTTGCGCGCGAGGACAAGGAAGCGGAGGCGCAAGCGCGGGAGCAACCCACCGAGGCAGCGACCGACGAAGCGCCGCCCGCGGTGCCAGTGAGCGATCCCGACAAGATCCTCACGATGCCTGCTCCGCCAAACACGGCGGAGCCGATGGGCGCAAACGCGCCCCCCCCACCGATTCCCGGTGTCGTACCACGATCGCTGATATCGGACGCAACGATGCCCGGCATGGGCCCCACCCCAACCGGCGAAGACGATGCGTCCCCCATGCCCCCGCTGTCCGGAACGCCACCGGATCCCAGCGGCAAGGTCTGAAACCGTCTCCAGGAAGGCACCCGCGTGACCGCCGAAAACGACCAGCAGGCCGCCCTTCCCGAAAGCGCGCCGAAGGACAGCGAGCCAGAAGCAGCCGAGCCCGAGGGATCGCAGCGGATGACGTTGCTCGAACACTTGCAGGAGTTGCGGCTGCGCCTGCGCAACTCGGCGATCGTATTCGTGGTCGCCCTTATCGGGTCGCTCATCTACGCCAAGGATTTTTTCGTCATCCTGACGCGCCCGATCCAGCAAGCCATGTTCGACCTGAGGCTCGAGCAGAATTTCGTCTTCACGTCGCCCACCGAGGCATTCTGGTGCTACTTCAAGCTGGCCATCGTGATGAGCATCCTGGTGGCGAGCCCGCTCATCTTCTGGGAGCTGTGGAAGTTTATCGCTCCGGGGCTGTACCGCAACGAAAAGCGACTGGCCGGGGCGATCACCGGTGCAACGGCGCTGTGCTTCATCGGCGGAACCCTGTTCGGGTACTTCCTGATAACCAGGACGGCCAACTATTTCCTCATCGCGATGACGATGCCGGAAGAGCAAGTCACGGCCGCGGAAACCGCCAAGGAAGAACGCGCGAAAACCAGGGCGTTGCGCAGGAAGGCAGCCGAGACTCCGCAGGCGCTTCCCGTCTCGCCCGCAGGTGCCGACAAATCGAAGCCCGCGCCTCCCCCCACACCGGCTCCGGCGGCCGACGCCGATGAGACGCTGCAACTCAAGATCACACCGATGCTACGAATGTCGGAGGTATCCGACTTTCAGCTCATGATGTTGCTGGGGTGCGGTGCCGCGTTCGAGCTGCCGGTCGTTCTCTCCGTGCTGGGCATGCTCGGCATCATCACCGCCATCTCGATGTGGCGCTTCAACCGCTACGCCCTGGTGCTCTCGGCCGTCGTCGGCGGTGTCCTGACACCAAGCCCGGACGTCATCTCGCAGCTCCTGCTCGCCGGTCCGCTGTTCGCGCTCTACAACATCTCGATCATCGTCGTGTGGTTCATTGAGCGCGCCCGCCGCAAGAAGATCGACGCTCTCGAGACGGCTCCGGTGGACTGAAGTGCCTGGAATCATGCCAGCGCGAGGATGGCGGAATTGGTAGACGCGCCAGATTTAGGATCTGGTTTCGCAAGAAGTGGAGGTTCGAGTCCTCTTCCTCGCACCACGAGAGTTTCGCGGGTGCGCCCGTAGCTGAACGCCGGGCCATCAGCTAGACTTCAAGACGTGAAATCGTCGGCCGCGCTGACGCCAAGCTGGGGCGCGGGAGCTCTGTCCGCCGAGGCCCAGGCTCGTTTTCTTGCTGGCGTGGCATACTGCCAGGCCTTCGCGATGGGCAAGGCCGAGGTACAGCGCGCCCTGTTCAAGCTGACCGGGATACTCGAAGCAGCGGATATCCCCTACGCCATTATCGGTGCGCTCGCACTCAACGAGTATGGGCACCGGCGTGCGACGGTCGACGTCGACGTCATCCTCCGCGACCAAGACCTCATGCGATTCAAGGCTGGGCACCTGGGTCATGGGTATTCCGAACGGGTCGCGGGCACCGGAAAGCTCCTCGACACCGAGTTTCAAGTGAACGTGGACATCCTCAGCACCGGCCGTTTCCCCGGCGACGGCAAGCCCAAACCCATCGCGTTCCCAGACCCCGCAACCTCGGCCATCCGGGGCACTCAATTCGCGTTATTGCCGTTGCCACGATTCATTGAGCTGAAGCTCGCTTCAGGGATGACCGCGCCCCATCGACTCCACGACCTCGCCGACGTGCTGGACCTGGTGCGCAGCGCCAAGCTACCCGCTGACACCGCGCTCGACCTGCATCCCTGGGTGCGCGAAAAGTTCCGCGAGCTCTGGCAAGCCGCGCAGGGCCAGGATCCCGACTGAAAATCTGCGAAGCTTCCTACTCGACCGTGACGCTTTTGGCCAGGTTGCGCGGCTTGTCCACGTCGTTGCCGCGCGCCAGCGCCACGGCGTAGGCGAGCATTTGCAACGGCAACACCGTCAGCAGCGGCTGCAACAGCGGCGGGGCGTCGGGGATCCACAGAACTGCGCTGCACTGCTCGGCGATCTCGGTGTCACCGCGCGTGGCCACGGCGATGATCTTGCCGTCGCGCGCGCGCACCTCGGCCAGGTTCGACATCACCTTCTCGTAGCCCTTGCCCAGCGGTGCGATCACCACCACCGGAATGCCGTCGTCGATGAGCGCGATCGGCCCGTGCTTCATCTCGCCCGCGGCGTAGCCCTCGGCGTGGATGTACGAGATCTCTTTCAGCTTGAGCGCGCCTTCGAGCGCGATCGGATAGTTCGTGCCGCGACCAAGGTACAGAAAATCCTTCGCGCCCTTGTGCGCCGCTGCCATATCGTGCAGGTCGCCCATTGCCGAGAGCGCGTCCGACATCTTGTGTGGCATCTGCAACAGATCGCGCACGAATTCCGCCGCCGCCGCGTCACCCAGCGCCCCGGTGCGCCGCCCAAGATGAATCGCCAGCAGCGCGAGCGCGGCCAGTTGCGCGGTGAAACACTTCGTCGAAGCGACGCCGATCTCCGGCCCGGCGTGCGTGTACAGCGTGCCATCGCACAGGCGCGGAATCGCCGAATCCACGACGTTGCAGATCGCCAGCGTTCGGGCGCCGCGCGCCCTGGCTTCCTTCATCGCCGCCAGCGTGTCGGCGGTCTCGCCGCTTTGCGAGATGCCCACCACCAGATCGCCTGGCCCCACCACCGGATCGCGGTAACGGAACTCGCTGGCCAGGTCGACCTCGGTCGGCAGGCGCGCCGCCGATTCGATGGCAAACTTGCCGCATAAGGCCGCGTGGTACGAGGTGCCACACGCGACCAGGATCACCCGGAGGGGAGCGGGTGTTAGCTCGACCCCGTCCAGCAGCGCATCGTTGGCATCGGGACTCACGCGGCCGCGCAAGGTGTCGGTGACAGCGCGCGGTTGCTCGAAGATCTCCTTGAGCATGAAGTGCGGATAGCCGCCTTTTTCCGCCTGCTCGGCGCTCCAGGTGATGGTCTTGGAAGAGCGCGTGATGGGCTTGCCGTGCAGATCGGTGACGCTCGCGCCGCGCAATGACAGCGACACGACGTCGCCGTCTTCCAGGAAAATCACGCTGCGCGTGTGTTCGAGTAACGCCGGAGCGTCCGACGCCAGGAACAACTCTGGCCGCGCTACGTCCTGGCCGATGCCGACCACCAGCGGCGACGCGTTCTTGGCCGCGACCAGTTCGCCCGGATGGGCGTCGGAAACCACCGCCAGCGCGTAGCTGCCCTCGACTTGCCGGAGCGCCGCGACCACGGCCGCAAGCAGCGTCGGTGTGCCAGCCTTGAGCGCTTCATCAACCAGGTGGGCCGCGATCTCGGTGTCCGTCTCGGACGTGAAAGTGCGGCCGGTGGCGCGCAGGCGAGCGCGCAAGGCGGCGTGATTCTCGATGATCCCGTTGTGTACCAGCGCGACGGGACCAACCCGATGAGGGTGCGCGTTTTCATCCGAGGGGCGCCCGTGAGTCGCCCAGCGCGTGTGTCCGATGCCCAGACTGCCAGGCGCAGGTTCACCAACGAGCAGGCTTTCCAGCGCCGCAAGCCGACCACGGCAACGCACCACCCGCACTGCCCCGTCCGCGTTCGCCACCGCGACCCCGGCCGAATCGTAGCCGCGATATTCAAGCCGCCGAAGGCCACTCAGCAAGATGGGAACGGCCTGTCTATGCCCCACGTACCCGACGATTCCACACATGGCCTGGATCCTCCCTTTATGAGCCCGCGGCCCGGCCAGCCAGCGCCGCCGCAAGATCCAGCGCCGCGCCAAAACTTTCGGCGCGCGCCTTGCCCGTGCCCGCGATGTCGTACGCGGTGCCGTGATCGGGGGACGTGCGCGGGAACGGCAGGCCCAGCGTCAGGTTCACCGCCTCGTCGAAATGCATGAGCTTCACCGGGATAAGCCCCTGATCGTGATGCATCGCGACCACCGCGTCAAACTCCCCACCGAACGCCTGGCGGAAAACCACATCGGGCACGTGCGGGCCGCTCAGCCGCGCAGCCACGCCTTGAGTCGCCAGGGTGCGCCGCGCGAGCTCGACGGCGGGCAAAATCAGGCGCGCCTCCTCGTCGCCGAAGCGGCCCGCCTCCCCCGCGTGGGGATTGAGTCCCGCCACCGCCACGCGGGGTGTCGGCAACCCGAACGCGTCGCGCAGGCTGGTCGCAGTCAGGATGATCGTGCGGGCAATCCGTTCCACCGAGAGTGCCGCAAACACGTCCCGCAGCGCCAGGTGCGTCGTCGCCAGGGTGACGCGCAACTTTGGACCGGCCAGCATCATGGCAAAGTCGGTCGTGCCGGTCGCGTCGGCCAGGAACTCGGTGTGGCCGGGAAAGGCAAACCCCGCGCGCCCCGCCCACTCCTTCGAGATGGGTGCCGTGACCAACCCGGCAATTTCTGCCGCCACGGCCGCCCGCGTCGCGGCTTCCAGGTATTGCACCTGCGCCGCACCCGACGCCGCGACGGGTTGCCCGGGCAAAATCGCCTTCAGATCCAGCGCAGTCACGCCGATGATCTGCAGCACGGGCCCCGCCCGCAAGGGCACCACGCCCACCGATCTTGCCGCTCGTTCCAGCACGCCGACGTCACCGAAAATGCGCACGGCAAGCTGCGGTCGCGACGCCAGCGCGCGCACCACCACCTCCGGTCCAATGCCGGTCGGATCGCCAAGTGAAATGCCAAGCGGGCGCATGAGGAAAGCCGGGGGCATGATAGCAGCCCCGATGCGATTCAGTTCTTGGCTTGGCTTTGCCCCGATGCAATACTTGTCGTAGCGATGGACGACTTCCACTGCTCGTTCTGCGGCAAACGTCGGCGCGAGGTGCGCAAGCTCATCTCGGGGCCGCGCGTTTTCATTTGCGACGAGTGCGTGGCGCTGTGCAACGACATCATCGCGAAGGAAGAAGCCGCCGAGCGCCCCAGTTATCCGCGCCCACGCGAGATCTTCGATGAGTTGAACAAGTACGCCATCGGTCAGACCCGCGCCAAGCGTGCGTTGTCGGTGGCCGTCTACAACCACTACAAACGCATCGGCCAGTTTGGCAAAACGAACGACGTCGAGATCCAGAAGGGCAACATCCTCCTCGTCGGCCCGACGGGGTGTGGCAAGACGCTGCTGGTCCAGACCCTGGCGCGCAAGCTCGACGTGCCATTCGCCATGGCGGATGCCACCACGTTGACCGAAGCCGGCTACGTCGGCGAGGACGTGGACAGCGTCATCAAGTCGCTGTACCGGAGCTCGGGCAACGACGGCGAGAAGGCGGCGCGCGGCATCATCTGCATCGATGAGATCGACAAGATCGCGCGCAAGGGCGGCGGACCGTCGATCACGCGCGACGTGTCGGGCGAAGGCGTCCAGCAGGCGCTGCTCAAGATTCTTGAAGGCAAGCAGTGCTCGATCACCCCGGACGGCGCGCGCAACCGCCCGCAGCAGGAATTGATTCAGGTCGACACGACCAACATCCTGTTTGTCTGCACCGGCGCCTTCAACGGTCTCGAAGAAGTCGTCCGCCGCCGCGTGGGGACGCGCGGGCTCGGCTTCGGTGCCGAAGTGGCCAAGGGAGAGGAAGACAAGAACGCCCTGCGCGCCATGGCCCGCACCGAGGATCTGGTGAAGTACGGCATGATCCCCGAGTTCATGGGGCGCTTGCCGATCATCGTGGCCGCCGACGAGCTGAACGTCGACGATCTGGTCAACGTCCTGTGGCGGCCAAAGAATGCTCTCATCAAGCAATACGAACGGCTGCTTGAGATGGAAGGCGTCAAGCTGCGTTTCACCGAGGACGCCCTGCAGAGCGTGGCGCAAGAAGCAGCGCGACGGAAGTCAGGCGCGCGCGGGCTGCGGGCGATTCTTGAAGAGGTCATGCTCGACGTCATGTACGAGATTCCTTCGCTCACCGGCGTGACCGAGTGCGTGGTGACGCAAGAGGTGGTGGTGTCCCGGGGTCGGCCGCAGCTGGTGCGTGAAAAGAAGGCTTCCTAAGCAGCCCGCCGCAGGCTTAACTTGGCTTCGTGATCGACCGATTGTTCATTTCGTCACCCGGCAAGAGGAAGAAGGAATACCCATGTTGAGCGATTCGCAGAAAACTCAGATACGCGAAGTTCTCGACAACGCGCAGGCGCGCCTGACGCGCACCGGGAAGCACGCGCTGTCATATGCGATGAACCACGAGCGCAACATCGGGCGTGACTCCATCGATGAGTCCATGGAGGAGGAACTCTTTTCCACCGAAATGCGCCTGCACGACCGCGAGAAATTCTTGCTGGGCAAGATCGAGAAGCAGCTCGTCCGACTCAAAAATGGCACCATCGACGTCTGCGAGGAATGCGAGGAGAAGATTGCCTTCAAGCGGCTGATGGTGCGCCCCGTGACCACCTTGTGCATCGACTGCAAGGAGCAGGGCGAAAAGCAAGAAGCCGCGCTGTCGCAAATCGGCAACGGATTCGGCGGCGGCGAGGCTGCGGACGGCACCGAAGCGGAACCCGAAGCGAAGCTCGACATGCGCGTACCGTCGATGGAAGAGTAGCTCAGTCCTTCGTCATGATGCCGAGGGTCTTGGCACCGGCGCCGCGCACGATGTCCATCGCCTTGATGGCATCGCCATAAGCCGCGTCATCGTCGATCTTGAAGAAGACGATCTTGCGCCCGTCGTGCTTGAGGCGCTCCGCCACCTTGTCGCCGAGCGCCTCGAAAGCGACGGGCTCCGTGTTCAGTGTGATCTCGCGCTTCGCCGTCATCTCGACCACGACCGGGGGGTTGGGGTCGGGTGGCGGGGGCGTGCGCTCGTCCTGCTTGCGCGGCACGTTGGCCGTCATGTGCTTGAGCTGGGTCGGCAGGAGCACCATGAAGATGATCAGCAACACCAGGACGACGTCGATGAGCGGCGTGACATTGATGTCTGCCCGTGCGCCTTTCTTGCTGCCGCCAACGTCCATCGACATGCCGTCTGCTCCTAGTTCGTGACCTGCTGTGGCTTGATTTCATCGGTGCCGAGGACGACATCATCGATCCCGGTCTTGTGGATCGCTTCCATCACCTCGCGCACCGAGCCGTACGTGGCCCGCGAATCGCCCTTGACGTAGACGGTCTTTTCCGGGTGCCGACGTCGCTCATCCTCGATGAGCTTGGGCAGATCTTTGACCGACACCCGGCTCGCGGAGACGTAGACGTCCTTGTTCTTGTCGATCGAGACGATGATGTCCTTGCCGTCATCAGGTTTTTTCGAATGGTTCATGGTGCGGGGCAAATCCACCGCCAGGCCGCTGACGATCATCGGCGTCACCACCATGAAGATGATCAGCAAGACCAACACCACGTCGACGAGCGGCGTGACGTTGATGTCGGAAACCATCTTGCCCTTGGCGCGTGGCTTGGTCTCGCGCCGAGCCTGTCGCGCCTGATGCTGCTTGAAATGGGAAGCGGCCATGGTGGTGGTGTTGTCCGGTGGCGTGCGATTCGTGTGGCTAGGTCGTGGCTGTGGGCTTGACGCCGCCGACGTTGCGCGTGGCGGGCACAGCGCCCGACGCGATCGCGCGTCCTTCGCGCATCATGCTGTCAAGCACCTCGCCCGCCGTCTCGTCCACGTCCAGAGTCATGTCATCCACTTTGGTAGTAAAGAAGTTGTAAAACCACACTGACACGATGGCGACCGCGAGACCGACCGCGGTCGTCAGCAGCGCCTCGGCAATACCGGCCGACACCGTGGCCAGACCACCGCCGCCGCCCGCCCCCGGGTCGGCCATCTTGGTGAACGCGGTGATGATGCCGAACACCGTGCCGAAAAGGCCCACGAACGGTGCCGAGGACGAAATCGTCGCCAGCACCGGCAGGCCACGCCGCAAGTTGGCGATCTCGCGCTCTTTCACCCGCGCCATCGAGCGGCTGACGCCGTCGACCACCAGTTCAAGCTCCGCCGGATCGCCGGCCTTGTCGCCCAGGGCGTCCACGCCGCGAACGAACTCGGTCACGCCCGCGCCGATCACACGTGCCACCGGACTGCCGGTGAATCGGGTTTCGACGCCCAGCGCCTCACGCAAGCGCCCGATGGTGCTCACCAGCGGCTGCAAGACGCCGATGTAGCCCATGGACTTGTTGCGTCCCTTCCGAAACGCCACCAATCGCTCAACCGTGACGCCGATGGAATACATCGACATCAACAGGAGAATGACGACCACCCCCTTGGCGGTCATCCCCATCTGGTTCCAAAGCCCTACGAGTGAAAAATCCATCGTGCTGTCTCCTTTTTTCGGACCCGAAAGCTACATCCCCTGCGAGGTGATACTCCAACGATACGTGGTGCAAAACGGTACTGGCCGACCATCGATGATCGCCGGCTTGTACTTCCAGCGCCCAAGCTTGGCCACAAGATCGGCGTCGAGCAACGGGTCGGCCTTCTTGATGAGGTTCACGGAGGTGACCTCACCCTCCTTGTTGGCGCAGATCTTGACCAGCGCCCAGAACGTCATCCCCGGCCGGTTGAGGATCGGCGGCAGCGTCGGCCGGAATTGCGGATCCTTGGGATCGATCAGCAGTTGCGACAGGCCGACCGCTGGTGGCAATTGCCGCGGTGGCTCGGGCGGCGGAGGCGGTGGCGCGGCTCCAACCACACCCCCAATCACGCCGCCCTTCACGCCTCCGGCGACTCCACCTTCGACGCCGTCGTCCTCACCGTCGTCCTCACCGTCGTCTTCCTCGGGCTCTTCCTTCGGTTGCTCCTTGGGCTGCACGATCTCGTTCGGCCGCGGCTGAACAATCTCGGTCGGAACCTTGGGCTTCACCTTGGTCGATGACCGCTTCTTCGGCGGCGGCGGCGGTGGCGGCGGCGGCGGCGTCCCGGCCAGGAAAGTGACGGTGACCGTCGGCGGCGACAGTTCGTCGATGTGCCAGAACGAATAGACTGCACCGAACACCAGCAAGACGCCGTGAAATATCGCGGAGGCGGTGAAGATGATCCGGCGGCCCTTCTTCGGTGCCGCCTTGCCTTGTCCCAAAAACAGATCGAAGGCCATCAGCTCTTGCCCCCGCGCTTGCCCCTGTGCGCCTTCTTGACGTTCCGATCGTCCGGCGTCGGCGCGCCTTCCTTGTCGTCGGCCTCGGTGGCCGACTCTGCCGCGGCACCTGGCACCGCGGGGCCGACCGCCGCTCCACCCTTGTTCAGCAAGTTCGCGGGCACTTCCTTGCCCTGCGTTTGCAGCGACTTGATGTACCACTCCTTGGCGCTGTCGACCGCCTTCTGCCAGTCGTCCGGCGCGTCGAAGAACGCGAACGACTTCTGCCGGTACAGCAGGTTGATGTACGTCATCGCCTCGTGGTACTTGGGCCGCAACTCGACCGCGCGGGTGAGGTACGAAATGCCCTTGTCGGCGTAGTCGATGCGCTGCTGCGTGGCGATGGTCCCGGACGGGAACAGCGGTGCGATCTTTTTTTCCTGCTTGCTCGCCGACTTGTTCGGATCAAGCCGCGGATCGAATATGCTGAATTCCGGCGGAATGTTCTGAAAAAGCTGCTGCCACAGGAACACGCCGACCGAATACTGCGCCTCGGGATCCTTGGACTGAAGCTCGGCCTTTTTCTCGTACCAGTTCAGGGTCTCTTCGACCTTCCGCCATTTCCCATACACCTGCACGAGCCCGTTGATGGCCTCGATGTCCGTGTTGTTCTTGGCGAAGCGCGCCTCGTACATCTTGGCCAGCGTCTCGAACTCGTCCGCGTCGAACAGCGTCTGCACGTACAGGGTCTCGCCCCGCACATCTTGGGGCAGCAGTTCCTGGTAACGCTTGAACGCGGTCAGCGCACACTTGGCCCCGGCCACGCTTTGCTCCGATTTGGATCCAGGCACCACCATCTGGCGGCAGTTGAACCCCTTGTTCAGCCACAAGACGGGCAACTGCGGCACCAGCCTCTCGGCCTCCTCGAACAGGGCCGCAGCTTCCGCGTACTGACCCTCGCGGTACTTCTTGTTGGCTTCGCCAATCTTGCGCCGCCCCTGCACCTCGCTGCAGCCGGTGGCGACAAGCGCGCCGACAAACAGCATCACGAATCCCAACTTCTTTAGACGGCCCTTCATGAAGCTCCGTGGATGACGCACACGCGCAGCCGTTTTCGCCTCGGAGGCCACTCGCATGGCAAGGGTAGGTACATACACTCGGTCAAAACCCCGCGCAAGCGAAACCACGACGACCGCGCGCTGCCGCCGCCGCCGCCGCCGTCCGTTGCGCACGCGACTTCGCTCACACCTGGTGTGACCCCCGATGGGCAAGGTACGGAAATGGCTTGCCGACGCAGCGCGCTTATCTTTGCCGATTTGCCGATTTGCCGATTTGCGGCGACCCGCAGACGCCCTGCGGTGCCGTGGTTTGACGCCGCGCGGGGCTCCCCGCATAGTGAAAGCACCATGCGCCGGGCCGCGGTCGAGCGAAACACCAAGGAAACGCAGATTCGCGTCGCCGTGAATCTGGACGGTTCCGGCACGCGCATGATCGACACGCCGGTGCCATTCTTGAGTCACATGATCGAGGCGGTCGCGCGCCACGGGCTGTTCGACCTGGAAGTCGATGCCAAGGGCGACATCGACGTCGACGCGCACCACACGGTCGAGGACGTCGGCATCGTGCTGGGCTCCGCGTTCAAGCAAGCGCTGGGGGACCGGCAAGGGATCACGCGCTTCGGCGATGCGACCATCCCCATGGACGAAACGCTGGTCACCGCCGCGGTCGATCTGAGCGGCCGCGCGGCGCTCGTGTACCTGGCCGACATGCTCAAGGGGCGCTGGATTGGTACGTTCGACGCCGAGCTGGCGCGCGAGTTCTTCGGCGGCTTCGTCAGCACGGCGCTGTGCAACCTGCATCTCGAAGTGCGTTACGGCGAGAACGCGCATCACATGGTCGAGGCGTCGTTCAAGGCCTTTGCGCGCGCGCTGCGGGTCGCGGTCGCGATCGATCCGCGCGTGCAAGGCGTGCCGTCGACCAAGGGCACGCTCACCACCTAAGGTGACCCGGACGGTGGCAACTCCTCGCGTCGCGGTCGTCGACACCGGCAGCGGCAACCTGCGCAGCGTCGAAAAGGCACTGGCGGCCGTGGGTGCCGACGTCGTGGTCACGAGCGATCCCGGGGCGGTCGCGACGGCCGACAAGATCGTGGTGCCCGGCCAGGGCGCGTTTGGCGGTTGCGTCGCGGGCCTGCAGCGCGAGGGCGGCGGGCTGCGCCAGGCAATCATCGAGACGATCAAGACGGGCACGCCGTACCTGGGCATTTGCCTCGGCCTACAGATATTGTTCGACGGCAGCGACGAGGCTCCAGCCTGCAATGGACTGGCGCTGATTCCTGGCCGCGTGGTGCGGTTCGCCGACCGACCGCCGCTGAAGATCCCACACATGGGGTGGAATGACTGCCAGCCCGGGCCCGCCGCGCGGGTGACGCCGGTGCTGGCCGGAATGCCTGCGGGCACGTCGTTTTACTTCGTCCACAGTTACTACCCGGTGCCGGCGTCCGCCCGCGATGTCGCGCTGCAAGCCGAGCACGGGCTGCGTTTTTGTGCGGCCGTTGCCCGCGACAACATTTTCGCCTGCCAGTTTCACCCGGAAAAAAGCCAGGCGGCGGGTCTGCAACTGTTGCGCCGCTTTGTCAGCATGTAATACCGTCAGTCCGTCACCAACCGACGCCCTTGCCATGCTGATCTTTCCTGCCATCGACCTTCTGGGTGGGCGCGCCGTGCGCCTCGAACAGGGCAAGCGCGAAAGCGCCAAGATCTATTCTGAACGCCCCTGGGAAGTCGCCGCAGCCTTCAGTGCGGCAGGGGCACCCCGGATACACGTCGTCGATCTGGACGCGGCGTTCAGCGCGGGGGCACAAAACAATCACGAGACGATCAAGAAGATCCGCGCGGCGTGTACGCTCGACATCGAGGTCGGCGGTGGCCTCCGCACGGTGGCCGACTGTGAACGACTTTTCGACCTCGGCGCGCGCTACGCGGTCCTGGGCACCGTCGCCATCAAGACGCCCGACCTCGTGACCCAGCTTTGCGAGAAGTTTCCCCGCCGCATCGTCGTGGCCGTCGACGCACGCGAAGGACAGGTCGCGGTGGAAGGCTGGCAGGAAACGACCAAGCTGGACGCCATCGAGATTGGGCAGGCAGTCGCGCGGGTCGGCGCGGCGGCGGTGCTGTACACGGACATCGGCCGCGATGGAATGCGCTCGGGGCCGAACCTGGAAGCCACGGCGCGCCTGGCGCGCAAGATCACGCCGTGCCCGGTGATCGCCTCGGGCGGCGTGGCACGCCTTGAAGATCTCGACGAAACCCGTAAAACTGGTGCCTTCGCGGTCGTCGTCGGCAAGGCGCTGTACGAAAGCGCCTTCACGGTCGAGCAAGCCATCGCGCGCGCCTTCGTGCGCGAGCCGTGACGGCCATGCTGGCGCGCCGGATCATTCCTTGCCTCGACGTCGACGCCGGTCGCGTCAAGAAGGGCGTGAAATTCCAGAACCTGCGCGACGCGGGCGATCCGGTCGCGGTCGCCGCCGCTTACGATGCGCAGGGTGCCGACGAGATCTGCTTCCTCGACATCTCGGCCTCGTCGGACGGACGCGCGACCATGCTGGACGTGGTGCGCGCGACGGCAGAGCAGGTGTTCCTGCCGCTAACGGTCGGGGGCGGCGTTCGCGCCGTCGAGGATGTGCGCAAGTTGCTGCTCGCAGGTGCCGACAAGGTGGGCATCAACACCGCGGCGGTCGCCGACCCGGAGCTGGTCCGGCGCGCCGCCGATGCCTTCGGCAACCAGGCAATCGTCGTCGCCGTGGATGCGCGCAAGGTCACCGGGACCGAAGAAAAGTGGGAAGTCTTCACCCACGGAGGCCGCAAACCGACCGGCCTTGATGCGGTTCTCTGGGCCGTGCGCATGGCCGCCGCCGGCGCGGGCGAAATTTTGCTGACCAGCATGGATCGCGACGGCACGCGCGACGGGTTTGACCTGGCGCTGACGCGCGCAGTGGCCGATCGCGTTCCCGTTCCCGTCATCGCCTCGGGCGGCGTGGGCACCCTGCAACACCTTTACGAGGGCGTGGTCGACGGCGGTGCCGATGCCGTCCTGGCCGCGTCCATCTTTCACTTCGGCGAATTCACCGTCGGGCAGGCGCGCGACTACATGCGCGCGCGTGGCGTCCCGATGCGCACCGTGCCGACCGGGTAACGGTGCCCGCGCATCACGTCGATGGGCCCAGCGCCCAGGCAGGCAGGCAGGCAGACAGATGGCAGGGCGAGAAGGTTTCAGGGGGTATCATCAAGCCGATGGCGCGATCGTCCCTGTCTGGCCTGCGCGTCCTGGTCACCCGTCCATCCGGACAGGCCGGCCCGTGGACGGAGGCGCTCCTTGCTGCGGGCGCAGACCCGATCCTCTACCCAACCATCGTGGTCGAACCCCCGCCATCCTGGGATCCCCTGGACGCCGCCTGGCGACGCATCGACGACTACCACTGGTTGCTATTCACCAGCGTCAACGCCGCGCGTTTTGCGCTGTCGCGCTGTCCCGACGCCACCGGTCTGGCGCAACATCGCCGCCCGCGCGTGGCGGCCGTCGGTGCCGAAACCGCGCGATTTCTGCGCGATGTCGGGATCCGCGTGGATCTAGTGCCCGAGGACCAGCGACAGGAGGGCTTGCTGGCCGCATGGACCGAACTTGCGCCTGGAACGCGCATCTTGTTTCCGCAGGCGGACGGCGGCCGCGACACCCTTGCCGCGGCGCTGCAGGCGCAAGGCGTTGCCGTTGATACCGTCGTCGCATCGGTGACCAGGCCGGCGACAGACATGCCTGCGCTGCCCGCCTTCGATGCCGCGCTTTTTGCCAGCCCGTCGTCGCTGCGCGCCCTGTGTGATCGGCACGGCATCGCCAGCCTCTCAGGCAAGATGGTCGTCGCGATTGGTCCCACCACGGCCGAGGCAGCATCCGCGCTTGCTCTGCGCCCGATCGTCGCTCGCGCGCCGGACATCGACGCGGTGCTCGCTGCGCTGCTAGAGTCGTAGCGATCATGCCCTTCCCCGATCATCGCCCCCGCCGCCTTCGTCGCACCCCCGCGCTGCGCCGACTCGTCCGCGAAACCACGCTGTCCGTCGACCATCTCGTCCTGCCGCTGTTCGTCGGCCCCGGCCGTGGAGTGAAAGAACCCATCGCCTCGATGCCAGGCCAGCACCGTTTTTCCG
>CAYSKR010000226.1:0-12669 GCA_964431675.1 uncultured Myxococcales bacterium | reverse complement strand
GACGCTCAAGGATCTCGGCCGCGCCAAGCGCGTGACCGTCGACAAGGACAACACAACCATCGTCGATGGTGCCGGCAAGAAGCCGGACATCGAGGCGCGCTGCAAGCAGATGCGGAAGCAGATCGAGGACACCACCTCGGACTACGATCGCGAGAAACTGCAAGAGCGTCTGGCCAAGCTGGTCGGCGGCGTCGCGGTCATCAAGGTGGGCGCTGCCACCGAGACCGAGATGAAGGAAAAGAAGGCGCGCGTGGAAGATGCGCTCAACGCGACGCGGGCTGCGGTGGAAGAAGGTATCGTGGCCGGTGGTGGCGTGGCGCTCGTTCGCGCCGTGGCAACCATGGACAAGATCGAGACCTCCAACGAGGAGCAGCGCGTTGGCATCGAGATCATCCGGCGCGCCTGCGAGGAGCCCTGCCGTCAGATCGCGCAGAACGCGGGTCAGGAAGGGTCGATCGTCGTCCACAAGGTCAAGGAAGGCAAAGGTGCCTTCGGTTACAACGCGGCGACCGACACGTACGAGGATCTGATCGAGGCCGGCGTGATCGACCCCGTCAAGGTCGTGCGCTGCGCCTTGCAGAACGCCGCGTCGGTGGCGTCGCTGCTCATCACCACGCAGGCCCTCGTGGCCGAGGCGCCCAAGGACGAGCAAGCGTCCGCGGCTCCCGCCGGTGGCGGCGGTGGCGGCATGGGTGGCATGGGCGGCATGGGCGGCATGGGCATGTAGCACCCAGTCAGCTTCGGGCGCGCGTCATCGCGCATCCCACAAGGCGAGGTCTCCACGAGGGGCCTCGCCTTTTCTTTTGGCCGCGAAGCGGCGTGGACTCCCGACTTTCGGTGCTGGGCTATACTGAGGGCATGCTGGCCAGTGCCGCAGCCGATGCCCCGTATGAGCGATCCGTCGAGGACCACATTGTCCTGCTGCCGGGCGCGACATGGGCGGACTACCAGCGCCTGATGGAAATGCGCGGTGACCACTCGGCACCCCGGATGGCTTACCTGGAAGGGGTGATTGAAATCATGAGTCCGTCGCGCAGCCACGAGTGGATCAAGTCCATGATCGGGCGATTGGTCGAAGTGTGGTGTTTGCAGCGCGGCATCGAGTTCAGCGCATTCGGGGGCTGGACGCTGGAAAACGCCAGCGCAGATCGCGGCGTCGAACCGGACGAATGCTACGTGTTCGGCACCGATTCCGATCGGGAGCGGCCGGATCTGGCCATCGAGGTCGTGTGGACATCGGGAGGCCTATCGAAGCTGGAAATTTATCGAAAGCTCGGCGTCCGCGAGGTCTGGATCTACAAGCAGGGGCGGATTTCAGTTCACGTGCTCAGTGGCGACATCTACTCGCAACGAGAGGGCAGCGACGCGCTGGCCGGCATTGACCTCGGCGAGTTGGTGGGTTTGCTGGATCGCCCGACGGCGAGTCAGGCGATTCGCGACTACCGGGCGTTGCTCGCGACGAGGCAGTAGGGCGTTCCGGCTTTACGTCGCCTCGCGCCAGATCTTCCGGCGAACTCGTGCGTTTGTAGAACGCAGGAGGTTTCGCCATGAACATCACAGGTCGCACTCAGAAACTGTTCGATATCACGCGCAGCGTTGCTGCCACTGCCTTGCTGCTTGGCTGTGCAGCGTCTTCGGGCACGGCGTACGGTCAGCCGATGCGCACGCAGGCGGGCGCGTTTGAGTTGGAGGTGCTGCTGGACGGCAGCCCGGCGCCCACTTTCACCCACGCGGGCGAAAGCTACGTCATGGGGCGGTTGGGCGACCGGTACACGCTGCGCGTTCACAACCGATCGGCGCGCCGGGTGGAGGCGGTGGTGTCGGTCGACGGGCTCGACGTCATCGACGGCAAGACGGGCGACTTTCGCCACAAGCGCGGTTACCTGGTGCCCGCGTGGGGCCAGGTCGACATCGACGGCTGGCGTCTGTCGAACCGGCAGGCTGCGGCATTTCGCTTTTCGACGGTCAGCGATTCGTACGCCGGTCGCACCGGGCCGACGCGCAACGTCGGCGTCATTGGGGTGGCGGTCTTCCCGGAGCGGCAACCCGAGCGCGTGATCGCGCCCGTGCGCCCCATCTATCCCTACGGGCCGTACGGATCGCGCCCGTACGAAGAGGGGCACGGCTTGCGCGACAAGGCTTCGGGCGGATTTGCCGCGCCGACAGAAGGAGTAGATCGCTACGCCGCAGAAAAAAGCGGCCGCGGCGACGACGCACGAAATCTGGCACCGCTGCCGCGCCGCCCGGGGCTGGGCACCGAATTTGGCGAGGCGACCTGGTCGCTTACCCACGAGGTGGAGTTCGTGCGTGCCAACACCTCGACGCCGGTGCTGGTCCTGGGTGCGCGCTACAACGATCGCGACGGGTTGGTTGCAATGGGCGTGGAGGTCGAACCGCGTTGCATCGGCAGCGACGACTGCGATCTGCGGCAGACGGCGGATCCGTTCCCGGTGTCGCACCGCTACGCCGCGCCGCCGCGCGGCTGGCGTCGTTACTAAGGATCGGCGATTCTCGCCCGACCCGATGCACGACGAGGCTCTCATGGCCGCTTACCAAAAAGGCGATGTGCCCGCCTTCGCCACGCTGGTGGCGCGCCATGAGAAGCCTCTCTGGAACTTTTTGCGGCGGTTTGTCACTGACACCGCGACCGCCGAGGATCTTTTGCAGGAGACGTTTTTGCGGGTGGTCAAGGGTGCAGGCGGGTGGAAGGCGGACGCGAAATTTTCGACCTGGCTTTACACCATCGCGCGGAATCTTTGCACCGACCACGCCCGACGCGCGGTGTTTCGCCAGGCGGCTTCGCTCGATGGGGACTCAAAAACAGACGACGAGGACTTCGGGCCACGGCCGATGCTGGACAGGATAAGTGGCGCGGACCGCGGCGGCGAGAACGCGGCGATGGATCGGCAGACGGCGGCACGGATTGATGCGGCGGTGGGGACTTTGCCGGTGGAGCAGCGCGAGGTGTTCTTGATGCGCGAGGTGATGGACATGCCGTTTGCCGAGATCGCCCGAGCGGTCAGTGCGAGCGAGCCGACGGTGAAAAGCCGCATGCGCTACGCGCTTGAACGATTGCGCGAGGGGCTGGCCGAGATGGCCGATGGAGCGGCCACCACGGCGGCGGCTGGCCAGACGGGAGAGCGACCATGAAATGCGCCGACGTTGATTCCAGATTGGTGGATTTTATTTACGGCGAACTTTCGGAAGCCGATGCGCGCGCATTTTCGGAACACGCCGATGGCTGTCCCGACTGCCGGACCAAGGTCGCGGGCATGCAGCGGACGATTGGCATCACGCGCTCGGCGCTGCGCGGGCCGCTCGACGAAGCACCCTCGCCGCGCGTGCGGGCGAACGTTCTTGCGGCGGCGACCGCATCGGCGAAGCCGAAAGCAGCAAGCGTCGATAACCCCGGCGGATTTTTCGCATGGCTGCGGCGGCCGTGGGTGACGCCGACGTTCGCTGCCGTCGCGGTCATCGGGATCTTCGTGGTGTCGAAGAACTTTTTTCCAGATCCCAGGGAACTCCGCGAGCGAGTAACCGCGCTCGTTGCGGAAGCAGATTCGGTTGCGCCGCGCCCAGTGCCTCCGGCGGCAGCGCCGCTGGCCGCGAAACTGAAGCCCGCAGAGATCCCCCAGGCTGTTGAGGGCGCGGAGACGCCGACGTCGTCGCGGGCAAGTTCTCCGGCGAAAAGCGGGGGGGCCGGGGTCGCAGTTGTCAGGCCCGCGCATCGCCAGTTTGCCGAACCGCCGCCGCCACGATCTGCGGCCGAGAATCAGGTTCGCCTTGCCGACGGCCACGGCGTCGCGGAGAAGCGAGAGGAAGGCGTGGGCGCGCGCGACTTCGCAGCGGCCGACAAGGCGGCGCTGAATGTTCCCGCTGGCGCGGCGCTCGGCGGACTCGCCACGCGAAACGCGGCGTCGGCGACCAAGGCTCTGTTGGGCAAAGCGAAATCACAGCAGGCGCACGACGAAACCGCCGCGCTCGATCGCGCGATGGGGATGGCACGCGGCGGTGCTTTTAGCGAGGGAGCGAGCCAGCGTGCGGCGGCTGCTCCTGCGTCGGCGCCCGCGCCCGTTGTCGCGCCCGCGTCGCCACCGCCGTCTCCCGCCAAGCCCACGCCGACTGCCGCGCCCATGCGCGCGCCCAAGTTGGAACGGGCGGAGGCAATCGACGAGGCAGATCAGGCGAAGGCGTCCGAGAGCGAGGATGCCAAGCCGAATAAAAAGCGCGCCGAGGTCGATCTGTCGTTCGACGATCTGCTGCGCCGCGCCGATCGTGCGTGGGACGAGCATCGCTGGGCCGATGCCGCGCGCGACTACCGCCAACTTCTCCGGCGCTTCCCGCAGCACAAGTCGGTACCCGCATGGAAGTCGCGCCTCGCCGCCGCCGAGCCTGGGCCGGGACCCTGACGCCGGTCAGGGCGCGGTTGCCGACCGTCGCCGCCGCCACTGCACGAAGCTGGGCAGCGCAACCAGCGCGGCGAGCAGGCACGAGATTTCGCCCAGGATGGCCATGGCACCGAAGCCTTGCAGCGTGTGGTTGCGCGCGGCGAGCAACGATCCGTACCCGATGATCGTGGTCCAGGAACACAGCGCGACGGCACCGCCGGTCGACATCACGGCCTTCACCATGTTGCCGCTCTCTTGAAAGCGCGCCATCACGTTAAGCGCGTACTCGACGGCAATGCCGAAGGTGATGGGCAGGGCGATGAAGTTGAGGAACGTGATCTTGACCTCGGCGGCACCGGCCGCACCTATCATCCACAACACGCCCACGACCAGCGCCCCGATGGTCCGGGTGGCCGCCGCCATCGGGCGCATGATGAGCAGGCACAGCACGACGACGATGCCCAGCGACGCAAGGGTCGCGAGCGGCCCATCGTGGAGGATCGACCGCAGCATGGCACCGAACACGACCGCGTTGCCTGAGGTCTCGATGGTCTTGTGTTCTTTTTCAAGGCGGATGTGCTGGGTCACGCTGGCCAGGCGCAGCAGATCCTCCCCGTTCCACACCGAGATGCCCTCCTCGGTGGGATAGACAAGCAGGACGCGATCCATGTGGCCGTCGATCTCGGTGAAGGGTCGGCGCGCAATCGGGGGCAGGTCCATGGGCAACAGCACCCGCAGACCGGTGGGTGGGTCGAGCGCCAGCACGCGCTTGCGGTCTTTTTCGTCGAGCGCCTCGATCGACGGATCGTGGGCCAGCTTGTGCAGCTCCGCGAGCAGCGCGAGCTTGCGTTGCTGGACCGCTGGCGTTCCGGGAAGCACGTCCCAGATGGTCACGATGCTTCCGATGATGTCCTCGCCCGGCAAGGCGAGATCCTGCGCGCGGATCGCGGCGCGGATCGACTCGACCTCGCTGCCATCGTCTGCCAGGACGATGTCTGGGTTCGGCCAGCGCCCAAACAGCTTGTCCTGATGTTCGCCGAACTTCTCCGCCATGGGCGTGGTGTCAAAACGCGTGGAGAGCTTGCGAAAGTCGTATTCAAACGGGGCGTCCATGAAGTAGGCGAGGCCACCGACTGACGCGACGCAAAGGATGAAGGATCCCACGACCAGTCCACTGGTGGTGCGGCGGTGTTCGAGGGCGCGACCGAGGAAGGCCAGCGAGAGGGGGGCCGGGCGCGATGCGCCGACCTTCGATCGCGAGTCGAAGACCACCAGCAGGGCGGGCAGCACCGTGAATGTCGCGGACCAACAGAAGAGCACACCTGCTGCGGCCATCACGCCGAACTGCAGAAACCCGCGGAAACTCGTCAGCATCAGCGTCGCGTACGCCGACGATGCGCAAATGGCGGCCACCACCGTCCCACGCAGCACGGTCCCGAGCGCCAGCGCCAGCGCGTCTTGCAGTTCGTCGCCCCGCGCCCGTTGCTCCTGGTAACGCGACATCAGGATGATGCCGTAGTTGATGCCGTTGCCGAGGATGATGGACGCCAGGAAGGCGGTGGACGAATTCAAGTAGCCGAAGGTCAACTCGGCCACGGCGAACGCCATGACGGTGCCGAGGGCTGCGGGCAATCCGATCAGGGGCACGGCGCGCACCCGGCGGAAATAGAGGCCAATGCTGAGGCACACGAGCACCACGCAGGTGATGGTCACCCACAGGATGTCGCGCTCGATCGCTTGCCGGGTGGCGATCGAGATCGGCACCGAGCCGGCGTAGTGGACGACCATCTCCGGGTGAAAGGTCTTCGGGTCTAGATCGCCGACGATTTTCTGCTCTGCGTGCAGCAGCGCTTCACCCGCGTTTTCGCCGAAGATTCCCCCGGGCGCGAGGGCGACGACCCAGACGAAGCGCCCATCTGGCGTGCTGAACACGCCGTCTGTAAAGCGCGCACCAAGCTGGTCGCCGCTGTTGCCGATGCGCTTTTGCAGGTCGGCGGCGGGCTCATCGTCGTCGCCCAGATCGACCAGCAACGGATTCTTGCGCCGCGAGATTTCGCGCATCAGGCGATCGCGAACCGTTTGCAAGTCGCTCTCCGACAGGTAGAGCCACTTGTTTTTCTCGATCAGCGCCTTGACCTCACGCACGTGGTAGGTGGCGATGTCGGACACGTTCTTGGGTAGTGCCGCCATGCGCTGCGTGACCGCGTCGGCGTAGCGGAGGTTGGCCGCCCGGTCGGGAGAATGGATGCCGAGAAGCAACAGGGCGATGTCGCCGCCCATCCGTTTCGCGGTGTGGTTGAGGGCCACCACGCCCGGGTCGTCGCTGGGCAAGAGTTCCACGATGGCCGTCCGCAGCGCCAGTCTCGAGGCGAGCCAGGTCGCCTCGGTGCCAAGCAGCGCTGCGACAATCAAGATCACGTGGGCTTGCCTCGCCACGAAGGCTGCGTATCGCGCCGCCAGCGTCGGCGCTTCAGAGGATGCGGCCATCGCTGGGCAAGGTAGCACGAACGCCGCCGCACTCGGGCAGGGGTCACGATGATGTCAACGCGGGGTGTTCAAGTTCGAACACCAAGGTGGTAAATCTTCACCACTTAGCAGCCTGATGTTCTGGCCTTGGTAATTGATTTCAATATGTTACGAATGTGCCCACTGGTGGACCAGATCTTGCTACATGCGGTGCATCAAATGAACGGCTCGCTGACAACCGCCCGATCTGGCCTCGCTTCGCTGGCTCCTCTTGCTCCTGCCTGCTTGCCGCGCAGGCAACCGGCGCTTGTCCTGCCACGCGCGTTGCTCTGCGACCTCGACGGAACGCTGATCGACACCATGGGTACCCTGGCGGACCTCGCCACCGATGTTCTGCAGGAGGTCTACGGCATGCCGCGCGGTCTTGGACGCGAGCTGTACGTCGCCACCTGTGGCCTGCCGTTCATTCAGCAGCTTGCCGTGATTTGTCCCGACGACGCCCGCAACCATCTGGCGTCCGACATTTTTGAAGGCCGCAAGCCCGCCCTGTGCCGGTCGGCGCGCATGGCTGCAGACACCGTGCGAGCCCTGAATGCGCTTCAGGACCGCGGCGTCGCCATTGCAGTGTCGTCCAACAACGGCGTCGAGAACGTTCGCGCGTTCGCCGCCGCATCGGACTTTCCGTTCGACATGGTCCTGGGTTTCGGGGACGGCCTGGCGAAGGGGGCCCCGCACATTCGCCGCGTCGAGGCGGCCGTGGGCGTGGATCGCAGCGAGCTGGTCTTCGTCGGCGATTCACTGCACGACGGCGAAATCGCCGCGAACGAAGGGATCCGCTTCGTGGGCGTGGTCGGCACCTTCTCGCGCGAGCGCTTCGCGTTGCGCTTTCCGGGCACGCCCGTCGTCACCCGCTTCGCCGAGCTGGCTGACTTGTTCGGGTAGAGCGAAAACGTCCGTGGATGTCGTGTTGCTGGCCGCCGGGCTCGGAAGTCGGCTTGGACCTCTGACCACTGCCTTGCCCAAGGCGATGGTGCCGGTTGCGGGCACGCCGCTGCTCGCGCACGGGCTGGGGTTTGCCGCGCGCCTCGCGCCACGGCGAATCATCGTCGTCGGCGGATTTGGCTTCCCGCTGGTCGAGGGGGAAATCGCCCGCCGTCGGGCGGCTGGGGGGTTGCCGCCGGTGGTGTTGATCGAGAACAAGGACTTCCGCGACGGCAACTTGGTGTCGCTGCTGTGCGCTCGGCGTGAGCTCGACGCCGACTTCCTTTTGATGAACGTCGATCACATCTTTCGCCCGGCCATCGCCGCCGTGGTTGCGTCGCCTGTGCAACAGATCACCGCGCACATCGACACCGACCGGACCCTGGGTGCCGACGACATGAAGGTGCTGCGCGATGGGCAGGGGCGCGTCAGTCAGATCTCGAAAACGTTGACCGCGTTCGATTGTGGTTACGTTGGCATGACGCGCGTGCCGTCGGGATCGTTGGCGCGCTATTTCGCCGAGGCGGACGCGGCGCTGGCCGAGGAAGGCCGGGCGACCCACGTCGAAAGGATCCTGGCGCGGCTCGCCGCGACAGAAAAGCCACCGCACTGCCGCGACATCAGCGGCCACGGCTGGCTTGAAGTCGACACCGGCGAAGAGCGCGCCGCGGCCGAGGCCGCCATGCGCGGTCCGGGCTGGACCTAAATCAACGGGTTGCGGCCTGGTGCCGCAGATCGTGGATCGTCTGACCCATCGCGACCGCGAAGTTGGTTGTCGCCATGGCAGTCCAGCAAATCAGGATGACGGGAACCCAGCCCAGGAGGGCGAACACGAAGCAGCCGAAGAACATGAAGTCCTTGCGACCAGCCTGGCGTAACAACCAGACGCCGCCACGCCCGCCCCAGTCCGGCTGCGTCTTCAGGTCGCGCCCGGCCATGAACCACCAGGAGATCTTCAAAGGATCGCCGCCCAGCCGCCCCCGCAGCAACTTGCGATATGCCACAATCATGTAAGCGCCCAGCATCAAGGCACCGCTGAAACCGGCGCACAGCCACAGCGGATTTCCCGTCGCTCGCCACAAACCGACACCGGTGGCCGGCACGAGCAACAGGTTGAGTCCGTCGTCGGCGATGGTATCGAACCATTCGCCGGTCGGGCTTTGCTGGAAACGCACGCGCGCCAGCTCCCCATCGCAGCCATCGAGGACCGACTGGACGTGCAGCAGGAAAAAACCCAGGGCGGCGTTCGTGTAGCCGCCCAGGCCGACGAAGGCGACACCCACGAGTCCCACGACCAGCGCGAGCAGCGTCACCTGATTGGGCGTACACGGCAGGTGGCACAGCACGTACCGGGTGATTCGGGTGGAGAGGGGCTTGTTGAGCCAGCGTGCCACGATGCCGAGGTCGGCGCGGAACAGCGTCGCGAACACGGCGTCTTCGGCTTTTTGTCGGCTGTCGTCGTCGGTCACGCGCAGGCCGTCTTCAAGCTGGCGATTCTTCGGGTAGACGACGTCGGCGTGTACCTCTGCGGCAGGACGCAATTCGGCACGCAGCGATTCGAGCGTCGTCTCGCCCGTGATCGTCCGCTGCTCCAGGCCCGCCGTTTCCATTGGCAGCGGACACTGGCCGTCGGTCGCCAAAATGATGCGCCCAAACCCCATCGCGCGAAGCTGGCGCGCGGCCCGCTGCACGACCGTCAGGCCCGCGACGATGCGACCGGCGCCAGCGCTCTGGTCCCGGGTGGCCCACAGCAACGCCACGCGGTCGTCGGGGGGGGACACACCATCCTTGTATCACGCGCCGGTCGCCCGGCCATCGCGCGTCATTCTTGCGTCCTTGCGTCCTTGCGTCCTTGCGTCATCCGGCCCTTGCGCGGACCCGGTCAGCGCAATAAGGTTCCGGCCCCTCTTGATCAGCAACATCCTCAAGAAAGTCTTCGGCACCAAGAACGCCCGCGTCATCAAGGGGATGCGCCCGCTCGTGGCGCGCATCAATGATCTCGAGCCCGCGATGCAGGCGCGCTCGGGCGGTGAGCTCACGGCGCTCACTCTGGAGTTCCGTCGGCGCGTGGCGAAGGGAGAGTCGCTCGACGCCCTGTTGCCCGAGGCGTTCGCGGTCTGCCGCGAGGCGGGGCGTCGCGTCCTCAACATGCGGCACTTCGACGTGCAGCTCATGGGCGGCATGGTCTTGCACAAGGGCGGCATCGCCGAGATGCGCACCGGCGAAGGCAAGACGTTGGTCGCCACGCTGGCCTGTTACCTGAATGCCCTGTCCGGCAAGGGCGTTCACGTCGTCACGGTCAACGACTACCTGGCCCGTCGCGACGCCGAATGGATGGGCCGCATCTACAAGTTCCTTGGCATGTCGGTGGGCGTCGTGGTCCACGGTTTGTCGGACCAGGAGCGCCAGCACAACTACCGCTGCGATATCGCGTACGGGACCAACTCGGAGTTCGGGTTCGACTACCTGCGCGACAACATGAAGGACTCGATCGAGCGCTACGTGCAGCGCGAGTTGAACCTGGCGATTGTCGACGAAGTGGACTCGATCTTGATCGATGAAGCGCGCACGCCATTGATCATTTCGGGCCCGGCCGAGGAGTCCGCCGACCTGTATTCACGGGTCAATTCGATCATCCCGGGCCTGCGCAAGGACATCGACTTCACCGTCGACGAGAAGGCCCACTCGGCGATGTTGACCGATTCGGGCGTCGATCGCATCGAGCGCAAGCTCGCCGTTGGCAACCTGTACGACCCCGCCAACATCCAGTGGGTTCACCACGTCAACCAGGCCTTGCGCGCGCACACGCTGTACAAGCGCGACGTCAACTACCTGGTCGACGATGGGTCGATCATCATCGTGGACGAGTTCACGGGCCGAAAGATGCCGGGTCGCCGCTGGTCGGACGGCCTGCACCAGGCGGTCGAGGCCAAGGAGGGCGTCGAGATCCAGGAAGAAAACCAGACCCTGGCGACCATCAGCTACCAGAACTTTTTCCGCATCTACAACAAGCTGGCGGGCATGACTGGCACCGCCGACACCGAAGCCGAGGAATTCCAGAAGATCTACAAGCTGGACGTGACCGTGGTGCCGACCAACCGCCCGATGGTGCGCGCCGATCACCACGACGTCGTCTACAAGAACGAGCGCGGCAAGTTCCGCGCGCTGGTCGCCGAGATCGAGGACTGCAACAAGCGCGGGCAGCCGGTCCTGGTCGGCACCGTCAGCGTCGAGAAGTCCGAAGTCGTCGCGTCGTTTTTGCGCAAGAAGGGCATCCCGCACAACGTCCTGAACGCCAAGCAGCACGAAAAAGAAGCGCACATCGTTGCGCAGGCCGGCCGCAAGAGCGCCGTCACCATCTCGACCAACATGGCGGGCCGCGGCACCGACATCATCCTGGGCGGCAACGCCGAATTCATGGCGCGCGCCGAGGTCGATCCGGAGGCGGCGGGTCAACCCGGTGCCGAGGTCGACGCGGAGAAGTTCAAGGTGGCGTTTGCGCGCTTCAAACCGGATTGCGATGCCGAGCGGGCCGAGGTTCTCGCGGCGGGCGGTTTGCACATCGTCGGCACCGAGCGCCACGAATCGCGTCGCGTCGACAATCAGTTGCGCGGTCGCGCCGGCCGACAAGGCGATCAGGGGAGTTCTCGCTTCTTTCTGTCGCTCGAAGACGATCTCATGCGCATCTTCGGTGCCGAGCGCATGACCGGATTGATGGAAAAGCTGGGCATGGAGGAAGACGTGCCGATCGAGCACCCGCTCATCAATCGAGCGATCGAGAACGCCCAGAAGAAGGTCGAGGGTCAGAACTTCGACATCCGCAAGAACCTGCTCGAATACGACGACGTGATGAACCAGCAGCGCAAGACCATCTATGCGCTGCGCCGCCAGGTGCTCGAAGGCCGCTACGTGCCCGAACTGTCCGCCGAGGAGAAAAAGGCGGGCAAGACCGCGCCCGCGCCGGTGCAGTCGGGGCGGCATTCGCTCGAATCGCTGACCAAGCTCGTGCGCCCGCAGCTTGCCCGCATGGCCGAGTCCTTGACCGAGCCGCAACCGGCCGCCGACGGCACGCCACCCGCCGCCGATGCGCCGCGCATCCCGCTCGATCCTGCGCGGCTCGCTTCTGCAGCGTATCGGCAGTACGGCGCGCATCTTGATTCGGTCGGCGGGTTTGATGATCGTGCTGCGGCGCTGGATCGCATCGCCCAAGAAGTGGCCGCGTCCCTGGTGCAGCAGCGCGAGCGCGTGCTGGATTTGTCGGAAGACGCGCTGCAGATGGTTCTCGACGAGTTTTGCCCGGCGGGCAAGCACGCCGAAGACTGGGATCTGCAAAGCCTTGCGGCTGCGCTGAAGGAACGCTTTGGCTTTGATCCGGCATTGAAAACGGATCAGGCGCTTGAGCGCGAGCCGCTGGCCGAAGCGCTGTGGGCCGACATCGAGAAGATCATCGAAGCGCGCGAGACCGAATTCTCGCTGCCCATGTTGATGTACTTCACGCGCCACTTTCTGCTCGAAGAGATCGATCAGCGCTGGATCGAGCACCTCAAGAACATGGAGGCCCTGCGCGAGGGCATCGGCCTGCGCGGCTACGGGCAGAAAGACCCCAAGCAGGAATACAAGAAGGAAGGCTTCGTCATCTTTGGCGTGATGATGTCCAGCATCAACCGCAACGTCTGCGAGAAGCTTTTCCACATGCAGATCCGGCGCGACGGCGATGCGGCAGAGGTATTCGTGCGCGAGCCCGAGCGCCGCAAAGAGCGCAGACTGGTCGAGTCGGGGGGCGGGGCGGGAACGGTGCAGGGTGGCAACGCAGAGGCGGACGCCCAGCCCACTC
>CAYSKR010000225.1:0-11031 GCA_964431675.1 uncultured Myxococcales bacterium | reverse complement strand
AAGAGGTGCTGGACCGTATCGACGAGCGCGCGAACTACGGCGACACCGCGAGCGGGCGCTTCCTCTCCGACGAGCTCGCCAAGGAGCCGTTCGGCTGGGACTTCGAAGCCGTGCGCCTCCTCGTGCTCTCGCTGCTGCGCGCCGGAAAGCTCGAGGCGATCAGCAAGGGGCAGACGATCGACTCGGTCACCGGCGTGGACGCACGCGATACCTTCTCGAACAACAACCTGTTCCGGCAGGCGTCGTTCCGCCCGAAGAAGGGCATCGAGTTCGCAGAGCTGGTGAAGGCCTCAGAAGCCTTCCGCGACACCTTTGGAACCGAGGTGCGCGAGCTGAATGCCGGCGCGATCGTCAACGAGCTGCGCAAGGAGGTCGCCCGGCACGAAGACACGGTGGTCTCGGCGCTCGGGCAGTTGACTGCTCATCGCCTCCCTGGTGGCACCGTGCTCGAGGGCGCGGTCGGTCAGATGAGGGCCATCCTGCGTGGCTCCGAGGACAACGCTCTCGCCACGTTCAACTCCTCACACCGCTCGCTCAAGGACGCGATCAAGCGCGCTGCGGAGCTCGAACAGAGCCTCACTGAACCCCGCCTTCATGACCTGGAGCGCGCACGACAAGCCTTGGTCGTTGCCTGGCCGGTTCTTGCCGAAGAGGCGGATCTGGGGCTCGACGTCAGGTCTCACGCGGAGGCGCTGCAAGACCTGCTTGCGAGGGAGACATTTTTCCGAGATTTCCCGACGATCGAGCAGCACGCACATGCGGTGAAGAACGAGTACGCACGCCGGTTCGAGGATGCGCTGCAGGCCCGCATCGATACCTATGTCCGGGCTTTCGCGCGGCTGATCAAGACCCCTGGTTGGAGCGAGGTGCCGGAGGACACGCAGCGGGCCATCGCTGCGCCGCTGGAAGCCGGCACCAAACCCGCGCCGAAGACGGTGTCGATCACCCTGTTGCGGTCCGAACGAGAAGCGTGTGAATCGCGCCTACGGATTGCGATCAAGAAGGTCCAGGAGACGCTGGAAGGCGAGCGCTTGGTTTCCGTGCCCGTGCAAGCCTATTTCGGGCGCGGCATTGAAACGGAAGAACAGCTTGACGCCGCTCTGGCGGGGCTGCGTGAAGAGTGCGCGCGTCTAATCGGCGCTGGCAAGAAGGTGGTCCTGTCGTGACCCCGCGTGTCGACCTGGAGGAGCTCGCCAACCGAGAGAGCGAGCAGACCGAGTGGAAGGAAAACGTCGCCGACGTGGACGATGTCGTCGCCACGCTCGCGGCGTTTGCCAACGACCTGCAGAACCTTGGCGGGGGCTACGTCGTTTGCGGCGCGAAGGAAGAGAAGGACGCAGAGGGGTTTCCCAGGCTGGTGCGTGCGGGGCTGACGGCGAATCGACTCAAGGAGGTGGAGAAGGTGGTGCTGGCCCGATGCCGGGACCGCGTGTCGCCGCCCATCACGCCGCTGGTTGAAGAGATTCTGACGGACGATGTGGCTCGACGCATCCTCGTGTTTGTCCAGCCTGCAACTGACTCCGCGCACACCTTCCGACGCGGCCATGACGGAGCCAAGCACTTTGTCCGTGTCAGTCGCTCAACGATCGAGGCGCGGAACGGACTGCTTCGCAACCTCCTCGTGCGCAAAGGCGCCATGGAGCCTTGGGATCGGCGGCCGTGCAGCGCCGCAACCGACGCTGATCTCGATCTACTGACCCTGCGAGACACACTCCAGCGCATTGGCCTAGTCGACGCCGCAACGCCGCCAGAGCGCTTTGTCTCGGATACAGTTTCGGTCAGCGCTTTCGTACCCCCGCTCTTGGCATGTGAGGCCCTGACGGGTGTGTTGCGCCCTCGTCATTTCGCCATGCTTCTGTTTGGCAGAAATACTCAGCATTTCATCCCAGGCGCCGTGTCGTTCTTGTCGAAGTACGACGGACTCGATCGAGCAGCGCCGAAGGGGCAGCGAATAGAGCTAGCCTCAACGCTCATCGACCAACTGCGTTTGCTCTTGCCCGCACTCGAAGCCGAGGCACAAACGCTGTTCGACAAGAACGACCCGTCGCGGCCCAGCGTTCTCAAGTACCCAGTGCGGGCCATTCGCGAAGCTGTCGTCAACGCATTCGCGCATCGCGACTACGAATTGCCAGATCCGCTGCGCGTCACGGCGTTCACAGACCGCATCGAGATTTCCTCTCCTGGGGCGCTTCCGTTCGGAGTCGCTCAGGGCGATCTCAGCGCAGCTACGGCTGGCCCCCTCTGGCGCAATCAATCCCTTGCCTGGTTTCTCACGCGCCTAGGCTACGCCGAGGGCGAAGGCCAGGGGCTCCGAACGATCCAGTCGACGCTGCGAGAGGTCGGCTGTCCGCCCGCACGGTACGAGGCCAGCCCAGTGCGTGTGGTCTGCACCCTGGGGGCACATCCCCGCGCGACGGGTGAGACAAGCGATGGATAAGGACGCCCGATCTGGAACGGTCCCATGTATCGACGGTAGTCAAGCCGTTTACATGTCTATATCTAGCGCGATAATTGCACGCTATCGTCGGGACATCATTCTACTTGCCGAGCGAGGCAAGCATCGTCACGCCGTGGGGGATGATGCTGACGGCGAGCCCCTCGCTGGCAAGCAGGTTCTGCGTCTCGAGCACGTCGAACAGCGCCCCCGAGATGACCTTGTCTTGCGCGATCTGCGCCAAGGCGGTGCCGACGATCTGCGGACGCGTGGCGGCGGCGCGCGCAAATTCGATGGCCGCCTGCCGCTCGGCCGTCGAACGGATCACGTTCACGCGGTTCGCGCCGTCCTGCTGGATAGCCGCAGTCACCTGGCGCAGTCGGTTGACGACCTTCTGCTCGATCTGCTGGATCATGCCGACGTCGCGAAAATGCACCTTGCGCACGTAGATGCTGCCGACGTCGTAGCCCCATTCGCGCGACTTGGCCGACACTTCCTGGCGCACCACGTGGCTCATGGCGTGCCGGTTTTCCAGCATGTCGGACAGTTTCAGGTTCGACAGCGAACGCACGGTCGCGTTGGCGATGTTGGCGCGCAACGATCCCGCCGGATCGGCGTTGCGGTAAAGGTACGCGACCGGATCGCTGACGAACATCTCGGACCACACGCCGATGCCCATCGGCGCGCCTTCCTCGGAATTCACCGGCTGGCTGCGCAGGTACGTTTGGTCGAGGCGCAGGTCGACGATGAATTTCTTGCCGAAGAACGGCACCAGCGGCGCGAACGGTCCCATGTGCAGCCACGGACAATGCAACCCCGGCGTGTCGATGACCGCGCGGACCTTGCCGAACAGTTCGAAGACGACGCACTGCCGCTCGCGCACCGCCACGTACAGTGCGAACCCGCGCGCGAACGCAAGCAGCAGGGGCACGGCAATGAAGCTGCCAAAAAATCCAACCGCCATGGCGATGAAGAAGTTCATTTGCGCCCTGCACCGGCTTCACCGAGCACCACATGCTTGGCCCTTCGATGCAGCGCGATCTTGGCGTTGCGGACGTAAGCAGCCACGGCATCGGGACCGGCCGCGGCCAGGCGCCGCAACTGCTCGGCCAGCGTGAGCAGCGGTTCCATCTCGGCCTGGGCGTTCAGCGTTTCGATCTCGACCGCGCGCTTGGACTGCACGATGCGCTGATCCGCCGCCGCCTGTGCCAGGCTGATCTCGCTCGACACGTGGTTGTGTGCCGTGTTGATGGCCGCCAGCGCAGAATCCACCTCGACGGGTGGGTCGATGCCCGTGATCAGGGCCGCGTCCAGCGTGATGCCGTAGCGCGCCGCGGAGGCCGCGCATTCGTCATCCATGCGTTCGTTCAGCGCGCGCAAATTCTTGCGCAAGTCGTTGATCGAAATGCCCTGCACACCACCACCCGCGTCAGAAATCCCTGGTTCCGCGACCACGTCGACCGCGACCGCAGCCGCAGGTGCCTCAAAGTTGGCGATCCGGTCGCGCAAAATTGACACGAAGTAGCCCATGACATGCGCCACCGGGCTCTTCACGCCGAACAAGTAGGCGTACAGGTTGCGATCAGACACGGAAAAACGGATCTGGCCGCTGAGGCCCGTGTTCAGTTGGTCCTTGGTGACGGCTTCGAGGGAGCTGCCCCCACTGTTGGCACCCGGTTGCTCGGGATCGTACCCGATGGAGACGGTCAGCGTCGCGGTGCCCGTAAGCGAAACAAAGGCCATTTTTGCCCAGGGCGGAGGGTGCGGAAGAATTGGGGCTGGATGTAGGCACATGGTTTCGAGCCTTCGAAGCCGGTGAACGCGGGCGCGGCTCCGCATTGATGGCATCGCTGTCGGGGTCAACGACGCTCCGGCGCACCTGAAGTAGCAGCACCCCTGGCACCGGAATTTGTGAAACGGCCGGACCGGCCGACGTTCAGTGCGCACACCGGCTTTTTCGAGCCCCTGGCGGCGTTGCTCACGAAGTGTTTTTACCATCGACCTTATGGTGCTAGAGGTTCGACATGATCTCACAGGGTGTTCTGGTCGCCGCGATGGCCTGGGCGGCGGTGCCCACCGAAGAGCAGACCGCTGCGCAGGCGATCGAGAAGGCCTTGCAGCGACACGGCGGAGACGTTCACAGGTGCTTCGAACAGGCCCTCGCGGACCGGCTGGATGTCGCCGGAGTCCTGGCGGTCGAGGTGGTTGTCGGGGCGGGCGGAAAAGTGAAGGACGCAAAGATTCTTGCCGACAAGAGCGCGCTGCCACCGCGACTGTCGACGTGCGTGCTTGCAAGCGCGCAGCGCTGGACGGTGGAGGGCCTCGAAGCCGGATCAAGCGTTCGCTTGCCGTTTTCGTTTTCGGGGCAAATGGCGCAGTTCGTGGTCAAGGCGGCCGACGTGTCTGATCGCGGGCCGCCAGCACCGAAGGCGCGCGGTGGCATGAGGGTCGAGCCACCGTTTCGAGTCAAAATTCTGGCCGATTCAATCAACGTGCATGCGGCACCGCTGTCGGTCACGTTGCTCACCGTCGGGCCGGCGAGCCGCGTCGCCATGCACCGGCATCCGCGCAGTGCGAAGATCCTGCACCTGCTCAAGGGACGGGCGCGGATTCTTGGTCCACCCGGTTCGGTTCCCCAGATTCTGACCGAGGGGTCGAGTCTGTTCTTGCCGCCGGGCTATCCGCACGCGATCGAGAACATGGGCCGACAAATGCCCGCGCTGTTCTTGCAGGCGTTCTCACCGCCGGGGCCGGAGCGCGTGTACCGCGATCCGACCGACGCCAAGGGCCGCGAGGATTTCGAGGTCATTCGTGATGCCGCACAAGCCAAAGACCTACCTGGTGCCGACCAGAAACCGACGTTTGCGGCGGCAGGTGTTGGCGAGACGCTGTCGGTCCTGGGGGGCAAAGCCAAGGTGCGCATCGTGTTCGACGCCAAGGTGACCGGCAGCTCCGCAATGGCGCTCGATCTCGTTGAATTCGCGCCGGGATCGGTTGTTCCCAGGCACGTGCATGAGGGGGCGGCCGAGGCGATGTACATCTTGTCGGGCGGCGGAACCCTGACCGTCGGCACCGAGGATCTGCCGTTCGTTGCGGAGTCGATTCTATACATCCCTGCGGACCAGCCCCACGCGGCGAAGTTTTCACCAGCCGACCCGACCGTTGCGGTTCAGATCTACACTCCGGCCGGGCCGGAGCAGCGCTTTGGGCAACCACTCAAATGAACTTCCGCCTTTCAGAAGAGCAGCTGGTGCTGCAGAAAACCGTGCGCGACTTCTGCGCCAGGGAAGTCATTCCCCATGCCGCCCGCTGGGACAAGGAGGAGCGCTTCCCCGCCGAGGTCATCGCGCCGATGGCCGAGCTGGGCTGGTTCGGCATGCAGGTGCCGGAGACTTACGGGGGGGCGGGCATGAAGTGTCACGATTTTGTCGTGGCGCTCGAAGAGGTCGCGCGGGCGGATGGTTCGTTGGGTCTGACCATGGCGTCGCACAATTCCTTGTGCATAGGGCACATCGCGCTCGCGGGGACCGAGGCGCAGAAACGCGCGTTCTTGCCGCGCCTCGCGACGGGCAAGGCGCTGGGCGCGTGGGCGCTGACCGAGCCGGGATCGGGATCGGACGCGGGTGCCGCCAAGACGCGGGCGGTTCGGGCGACCGACGCGGCGCAGGGAGCGCAGGGGCAGCCGGACTGGATCTTGAACGGAACCAAGACATTCATCACGCAGGGATCGCTGGCCGGCGTTTACGTGGTCATCGCGTCCACCAGCCCCGAAAAACAGCAAAAAGGCATGACGGCGTTCGTGATTGAACGCGGCACGCCGGGCCTGCGGTCGGGCAAACGCATCGAAAAGATGGGCTTGCACGCTTCGGATACGACGGAAGTCATTTTGCAAGACGTTCGTGTTCCGGACACGCAGCGGCTCGGTGCGATCGATCAGGGATTCTTCGACACGCTCAAGGTACTTGATCGCGGGCGCATTGGTATCGGGGCCTGGGCGGTGGGCATCGGCCGTGCGGCATTCGAAGCCGCGATGGCGTACGCCAAGCAGCGGGTGCAGTTCGGAAAACCCATCGCGGAATTCCAGGCCATCGGGCACATGCTGGCCGACATGGCGACGGAACTCGATGCCGCGCGCCTGATGGTGTGGCGGGCGGCGTGCCTGCACGACGCGGGGAAGCCAACGACGCTGGAGTCCTCGATGGCCAAGTTGCTTGCGTCGCGGGCATCGACGCGCGCGTGCAATGCCGCGTTGCAGATCCACGGTGGCTACGGCTACACCCGGGAGTTCCCGGTGGAGCGCTACCTGAGGGACGCGAAGCTGGGCGAGATCGGCGAGGGCACCAACGAGGTGCAGCGCATGGTCATTGCGCGCGAGTTGCTCAAGGGCATGGTGTGAGCGTCAAGGGCACCGCGGCGCGCGTTCGCGCGGGCGACTTGCGGGCGGCGGCAGCGCTGATGCGGGCGCTTGATGACGGTGAACGCGCAGCGATTGCCCAGTTGCGTGTCCTGTATCCCCACACCGGCCAGGCCCAGGTGGTCGGCATCACCGGGCCGCCCGGCGCTGGCAAGTCGACGTTGGTCGATGCCCTGGTGCAGATCATCCGGCAAAGAGGCGACCGAGTTGGCGTGGTGGCCGTGGATCCATCGAGCGCGTCGTCGGGCGGTGCCATCCTGGGCGATCGGATTCGGATGCAACGGCATGCGACGGACGCCGGCGTGTTCATTCGGTCGGTGGCAACCCGGGGTGCCCAGGGTGGCGTGTCGCGGTCGGTCGCCGACATCGTGCATGTTCTCGACGCGATGGGGTTCGCGAAGATTCTCGTCGAGACGGTTGGGGTGGGGCAGGACGAGATTGACGTCGGTGCCTTGACCGACACGACGGTGGTCGTGGGCGTTCCGGGTCTCGGCGATGGAATCCAGACGCTCAAGGCGGGCATTCTGGAAATCGCGGACGTCTTGGTGGTCAACAAGGCTGACCGAGACGGTGCCGATCGCACGGTGGCGGATCTGCAGGCCATGCTCGCGTTGCGGGCCGCAAGTGCCAGCGACGCATCGGATCCAGATGCCGCACCGATCGAGATTTGCAAGACGGTTGCGACCAGCGGGCAGGGTGTGCCGGAATTGCTTGCCGCCATCGAGCGGCACCGGGCGGCGCAGCAGGCGTCCGGCGCATGGGCCGCGCGGCGTTTGCGTCGCGCCGAGGCGGAGGTGCGTGCGGTGATATTCGCCAGGCTGCACAGGCAGATGGACGAGCGCATCATGGCGCACGGTGGAATCGCGGCGCAGGCTGCCCTTGTCGCCGCCCGCAAGCGTGATCCCCACGCCGCAGCAGATCTGCTGCTCGGGTGACCGCACCGCCAACTATGGTGCCAACGATGGTGGCTGGGGTATTCTGAGCCTGCGAGGTCACCATGTCCGTCCCTGAACACCACCATTCATTGCAGCCCAAGCGATTCCTCGTGCTCGGCGCACTGGTCAGTTGCGGCCTCGTCATCGGTTGCGGTCTCGTCGACCTCGCCAGCTTGTCGGGCATCACGTTTGACCTGCCGCGCAAGTCGTTTTCCGTCAGCACGCAAGATCCGCGTTTCAAACAACCGCCAGCCAACTTTCCGCCGTTGTTGTGCGGCGCGGCCGGTATGGTCATGGACTGTTGCAAGCCCCCGCCCCCGTTGCAGAACATGTGCGACCGCTACCCGATCGAGTGCGACAACGCGACGTGCGCGCTCAAGTTCAATTACGAGGTTGCGTCGCGCATCGATCTGGCGAAAGAAGTGCCCACGCTGAGCAGCGCGCAGGGTCGCGTCCTGTCGAAAGTCACACTCAAGAACCTCGAGGTGACCGTCAGCAACCACCTGTCGATCGCCGTGCCGGAGATTAAACTTTACGCAGCGCCTGACGGTGTCATCACCACGACCAACCAGGCGCGGCTGCTCGGCACCATCCCCGGCAAGCCGGTCATGTACGAGGGGACCGAATCGTTGATGCTCGATGCCGCAGGCCAGGAGAATTTTTCGGCGTTTGCGCGCGACTTTCTGAGGCCGTTCAACATCATCGCTTCCACCACGGTGGTGATTCAGAGCGGGAGCGCTCCGCCGTCCGGAAAAGTCGACTTCGCCATCAGCGGCAAGGTCGAAGCAAAGTTCTAGCAGCCGCGTTCAACGGTTGGTGCGGTTGCTGCCGTCGGTTGAGCCAGCGGTCTTTGGGGCCGCAGCGGCGCGTTCGTTTACACGCTCCTTCAGTTCCTTGCCGACCTTGAAGAAGGGCAGGCGTTTGGGTTTGACCTGCACAGTGTTGCCGGTGCGCGGGTTGCGGCCCTGGTACGCCTTGTAGCTGCGGATCTCGAAGCTGCCGAAGCCGCGAATTTCGATGCGCTCGCCACGCTTCAGCGATTCCTCCATCGCCGAAAAGATGGTGTCGATCAACAGCTCCGCCCGGCCCTTGTGCAGCTTGTCCTTCTGACACAGGAAGTCGACGAGATCCGATTTGTTCAACAGAAAAACACCCCTTGAATCAACATCTTAGGACAACGCCCTGCGCGAAGCGAGATAAAGGTCAGGCGGCGTGCTCGCGATGCTCGCGATGCTCGCCGTGCTCGCGATGCTCGCGGTGCTCGCCGTGCTCGCCGAACACCCCTCGCAGCGCATCGGCAATCTCGCCCAGGGTGGCCCGCGCCTTGACCGCCGCAAGGATCGGGGCGACCAGGTTGCCTTTGCCTTGTGCGGTTGCCGTGAGCGCCTGCAGCGCGGCCCGTGCGGATGGGTTGTCGCGGGCCTTGCGGAAACGCGCCAGGCGGGCAATCTGCTTCTGTTCAATCCTGGGATCGAGTTTGTGCAGGGACAGCGGTGCCTCGGCGTCGCCCCCGTCCCCGTCCATCCCGGTGTTGAGGCCCACCACCAGGCGCTCTTGACGCTCGAGGCTGCGCTGGTGCTGCAGCGCCCGCTGCTCGATCTGCTTTTGCGGCAGACCCCGCTCGATGGCCGCGACCATGCCGCCCTGAGCATCGATGTCGGCGATGATTTTCTTCGCGGCCGTCTCGAGATTCGCCGTCAGCTTTTCGATCGCGTACGAGCCTCCGAATGGGTCGACGATGTCACCCGCACCCGATTCGTGCGCCAGGATCTGCTGCGTGCGCAGGGCCAGCTTGGCCGAGGCAAGGGTGGGGAGTGCGAGGGCTTCGTCGTAGGCGTTGGTGTGCAGCGACTGGCAGCCGCCGAGGATCGCCGCCATGGCCTCGACTGCGGTGCGTACAACATTGTTGAGCGGCTGCGCGGCGACGAGCGTCGAGCCCGCGGTTTGCGCGTGAAACCGCAGCATCATTGAACGCGGATCCCGGGCGCCGAAACGGTCACGCATGATGTGCGCCCACATGCGCCGGGCCGCTCGGAACTTGGCGATTTCCTCGAAGAAGTGCGCGTGCGCGTTGAAGAAGAAGGATAGGCGCGGGGCGAACGCGTCCACGTGCAACCCGGCGCGCACGGCTTGCTCGACGTAGGCGATGCCGTCGGCGAGCGTGAAAGCGATTTCCTGGGCCGCGTCGCTGCCCGCCTCGCGGATATGGTAGCCGCTGATGCTGATGCTGTTCCAGCGCGGCAATTCGTCGCGGCAGAACGCGAACACGTCGGCGCACAGCCGCATGGACGGCGCGGGCGGATAAATGTAGGTGCCGCGCGCGATGTATTCCTTGAGGATGTCGTTCTGCACGGTGCCCGACAGTTCCCGGCGCGAGATGCCGCGCTCGTCGGCAACGGCGACGTAAAGCGCCAGCAGCGTGGCGGCGGTGGCGTTGATGGTCATCGAAGTGGAGATCTTATCGAGGGGCAGGCCATCGAGCAGCGCACCCATGTCGTCGACGGTGCAGATGGCGACCCCCGTGCGCCCGACTTCCCCCTTGGCTTGCGGCGCGTCGGCGTCGCGCCCCATCTGCGTCGGCAGGTCAAACGCGACCGACAGTCCGGTCTGGCCCGAGGCGAGCAAAAACTTGTAGCGTCGGTTGGATTCTGCTGCCGAGCCAAAGCCTGCGTACTGACGCATCGTCCACAGCCGACTGCGATGCATCGTCGGATGCACCCCGCGCGTGAACGGAAACTCACCCGGTGGGCCGGGTGGTGGCGGCGCGCCGATCTCGTCGAAGAGGTCGGGCAGTGGAATGCCGGAGGGCGTTTCCCTGACGGCCGGGCGTAGCGGCGGGCGCGCAAGGGTCGGCACCAGCGTTTTTTTCTTCCGGCGGGCGCGTGCCGCAGGCTGGCTTGTCGTGCGGCTGCGGCTTTTCACACGCGCATCTCCGGAGGGGTGCCGTCAACCCGCAGGATCGGCTCCGTCGCGGCCTGGATCTCGGCGACCGACACGCCGGGCGCCCGTTGCACCAGGACAAGGCCCGCAGGCGTCACGTCCATCACGGCAAGGTCCGTGATGATTCGATGCACCGCATGGACCGCTGTCAGCGGCAGGGTGCAGTTGTTGAGGATCTTCTTCTCGTTGCCCTTCGCGACGTGTTCCATCATGACGATCACGCGCTTCGCCGCTGCGACCAGATCCATGGCTCCGCCCATGCCCTTGACCAGCTTTCCCGGAATCATCCAGTTGGCCAGATCGCCGTT
>CAYSKR010000224.1:0-16476 GCA_964431675.1 uncultured Myxococcales bacterium | reverse complement strand
CCACCTGTGCCACCCGCCAACACTTGAACGAGACTGCCTGCGGGACGCAGACGGGGCGCTTCATAGCCCGGCCGTGGCTCAGCAGGCACTATCGCTTGGGACGGAGAAAGCGGTTGTGGGTTCATGTCATGGTCTCAGGAGGTGGGGCGCAGCATACATCATGTGGGTGGTGAATGGCATGCGCTCACGTTGCCTTCAATAAATCACCAGAAGACGGCGATCTTGCCGGGTGTCGTGCTGGTCAGGGCGTCGGCCACCGCGAAGTCGGGGATCCCGTCGCCATTGATATCGCGCAGCAAACCACCCGTGCTGGCGGTCCCGGCCCACGGCCTGGGCAGCGCAAGTTTCACTTCCGCCGAAGTCTCAAGGTTGGCCGGTGACGTGGCAGCCATTGCCGCGGTTCCGCTCACGATGTAGAGAAATCCGTTGGCGAAGGCCCCGCTGACCGCCACCTCGGGCGTTGCATCGCCGAACAAGGACATGGTCGTCATGGATCCGGACATTCCGCCGCCGAAGATGACCTGCGACGGGTTCACGGTGGCGCTGCTGTACAGGGTGGTGCGATTTGCCCACGGTGCCGTGGTCGCGCTCCCGTTGCACAGGTAGGCAGCCCCGGTGAAGGTGGCGCCGCCGACCGTGACGCTCGCGGTGGGGCTGCCGATTCCAAGGTTGGGCAACGTTCCGCTGAGAACCCCGAGGTTGGTCAAGGTGCTACCGATCTTGTCGCCCTTGGCTGCACCCTCAAGCGGGCTGGTGGCCCCCGGTCCTAGCGTCACCATGCCGTCGGCCTGCATGCGGAAGGCGTAGATGCGGCCCTTATTGTCACTGGTGCTTATCGGGCTGCCAAGACCGGTTGCGGATACCACCAGCGTGGTTCCCGGGCCGTCAGCGTAGTAGCGGCCAAGCCCCACCATCGCCCCGCCGAACCCGGTGCGTTCGCCCGCGAGTGGCTCGGACAGGGTGATGGTACGGTCGGGCGTTGCCTCGGGCACATTGATGGTCACGACGCTTTGCCCCGGCGTGCGCATATCGCGCTTGCCCTTGACGATGATCACCCGCCCCTTGCGCGAGTCGGCGGTGGGCATCGCGGGGCCATAGATAAACGCGCTGATGGCGAAGTCGTCCGTGCCATCGGCGTCGCCGTCGAAGTTGCCCAGGCGAGCGATGGTGTAGCCGAAAAAACTGCCGGTGTACTGGGGATCGATGGCGGCGTCGGCCTGGATCACCCAGTCGGCGTTGCGCTCGTCCAGGGTAGCGGGCCACACGGTCCTCCCTTTGAAGACAAAGACCTTGCCTGATCCGTATGCCGCGACCGCGATTTCGGGCGGGCTGGCCGCGTCGCCGTCGAAGTTGCCGAGGTGCGCGACGGCACCGCCAAATCCCAGCAATGTCATGTCCGAACGGCTGATGGTCACGTTCGGGGTAGGCGTCGCCGGAAACGTGGCGTTGCCGCCGCTGGCGCCGAAGTAGATGAACGCCCGGTTGCCACTGAAGCTGCCGACCAAGAGATCGGAAAGGCGGCTTTCGTCCGTCAAGGGGAGCGCCGGGTTGCCATTGATATCGGCGGAGCCGTCGGTCCAGAGGCCAAACTGTTCGTTGCCTGCGGCGGTCGGCGGGGCCAGGGTCGAGATGTTGAACTTCGCGATGGCGGGCATTGCGGTCACCCCGACCGCGCTCACGTTGCCGGCACCGTCCCTGGTCTGCGCGCCGAAACAGTAGTTGTTTTCGATGATCAGGCCGGTGGCATCCAGCGACTGCAGGCCCGACTGGGCCGGCATCCCTGGCAACGCAATCGTCTTGCCCATGGCCATGTCGAACTTCATGCAGTCGGTAATCTTCTGCACCCGGACATCGTAGCCCGCCAAACCAGAGCCGCCCTGGTCGGCGGGCGCGGGCCACGACAGCGTGAAGCTGGTCCCCCGGCGGTCCTTGACGGTCGCGGTCACGACCGGCGCTGCGGGCGCATTGACGTCGACGATCAACGTCTTTGACGCGGTTCCGGTACCTCTGCCATCGATGTTGCTGGTGGTGGCGGTGATGACGATGGCCGCACCTTCGGTCACGCCCGGGGTAGCGATAGTCAGTGTCGCGTTGCCCATCGCATCGATGTTCGCCATGCCCAGCATGGTGGCACCGGAGGCAAAAGACACGGTGCCCGAGGTTGCCGCCATGCCGTCCACGGTCACGCGGACCGAAAGGGATCCCTGCCAGCCGTTGGTGCCGTCGGCGTCCCCATCGGCCACGCAGGTGGCGCTGGTCGTCCCCCTGGCGCACAGGGCGGTGATGGTACTCGCCGGGCTCACCCAGACCACGGCGACCGGCCCGGCGGGCGGAGTATCGACGGAGGTGCCGTCTTGTCCGGCTCCGTCGCCCGCCGTGACTGATGCATCCACGGCGGGGCTGCCACTGCTGCCACACGCGGAAGTGAGCGCGAAGACTGAACAAATAAGAGGCAGTGCAACGTTGTTTTTATACATGGTCTGGGCGCCCAGCGTACCACCGGCCGCCCGTGCTTGCATGGTTTTGGACCCGAAAACCTTCAGGTTTTTTTGTCGCACAGGTTTCCGAGTGTCATAAGACGTTGTCCGGGTTGCGCTACCCCATGCGAAGAGTCATTCACGTCACCGAAGATCTGACGGCTGCGGGCGGGGGCGTCACGGCTGCGGTCATGGAGCTGGCAAATCACCTGCGCTCGGTGGGGCTCGAACAGGAGATCCTCACTGTTGCTCCCGGCGGCAAAACCTCCGGCAGCCCGGAAGGCGTCGCGTCGGCACCGCTTGCGCCGTGGGGCCACTCCTGGCGTTATTCGCCGTCGTTCGCGCAACTATTGGAGGCGCGGACGCGCGCGCCCGATGGTCTGCTTCATTTGCATGGCATCTGGATGGCGCCGCAACTGACGGCGGCTCGTCTGGCCAGGAGGACGGGTCTGCCTTGCGTGCTGTCGCCCCACAACATGCTCGGCTCGTGGTTCTGGCGCGATGGATTGTTGCGCCGGGCGAAGAAGACCGCGTACTGGAATCTGATCGGTGGCCCGGTGTTCAACCGGCTGCCCGTCATCCATGCGCTGACCACCATCGAGGAGCGCGAAATGCGGCGCTTTTTCCCCAAGCCGCGCATCGAGGTCATTCCGAACGGCCTCGACCTGCACAACGTTGATCGGGATCTCGACGCTGCAGGCAGAGCTCCGGTGGACGGGCGGTACATCCTCTTTCTGGCGCGGCTGCACCCGGTCAAGGGCCTGGAACTGCTCATCGACGCCTTCGCGCGCATCCCGAAAGAGCTGCGGTGCCGATTGCTGATCGCGGGGCCAGCCATCTCGGCCAGCTATCTTGCGGAGCTCAAACGTCGCGCGCTTGGCCTGCAGCCCTGGGTCACGTTCACTGGCGAAGTGCCTGCCAGGGATCGCTGGGCATTTCTCAAACACGCCTGGCTGGTGTGCGCCCCGTCCTTCTCCGAGGGGATAAGTATGTCGGCTCTCGAAGCCATGGCAAGCTCGGTGCCGGTGGTCACCAGCCATGCCGCAGGATTGCCCGACGTGCCCGAGGGCGGAGGACTTCTGATCAACCCGACGGTGCACGAGCTGGAGGCAGCCCTGATCAAGGCGCTGCGGTGGCCCGAAGCCGACCGGCAAGCGCGGGGAACCGCCGCGCGCAAACTGATGGAAAGACGATATAGTTGGGACGTGGTGGCGCGCCGCTACCTGGATTTCTACGAAACCCTCTGGACCGCACGCGGGTGACATGAACGCGATCTTGGGCGTGAACGCTTACCATGGGGATGCCTCGGCATGCCTGGTCGTGGATGGCCGCTTGGTTGCCGCAGCCGAGGAAGAGCGCTTCCGTCGCATCAAGCACTGGGCGGGATTTCCATCCGAAGCGATCCAGTACTGCCTACGTCAGGGGGGCATCACGCTCGGTCAACTCGGCCACGTGGCGATCAACCGCGATCCAAAAGCCAACATCTGGAAAAAAATCGCCTACTCACTTGCGAAGCGGCCTGATCTGGACTTGGTTCTGAGCCGCATCAAGAACGCGCGCGAATGGGCATCGGTCGAAGATCAAATCAACGAGCGGGTCGGAGGCGGAGCGCGCTTCACAGGGCAGGTTCACCACGTCGAACATCACCTGGCTCACCTGTCGTCCGCATTTCACGTGTCGCCGTTCGCGGAGGCCATCTCGATATCGGTCGATGGGTTCGGCGACTTCGCGAGCGGGGCGTGGGCCACCTGCGCCGGGTCCAAGATCGACGTGCAGGGACGGGTATACTTTCCGCACTCGCTCGGCATCTTCTATCAGGCGCTGACGCAGTTCCTGGGGTTCCCTCACTACGGCGACGAGTACAAGGTCATGGGCCTTGCGCCGTACGGCAAACCAACCCACGTCGAGCAGTTGCGCCGAGTCGTTCTGCTCGAGTCAGACGGCGCGTACAAACTGAACCTGGATTACTTTCGCCACCACCGCGAGAAGGTCGAGTACGAATGGGAGGACTGCTCGCCGACGGTGGGCACGATCTTCTCCGATGCGCTGGAGAACCTGCTCGGACCCGCGCGCAAGGAGGGGGAGGAACTGACGCAGCGGCACCGCGACATCGCGCACTCCGTCCAGGCGATGTACGAGGAAGCGTTCTTTCACCTCCTCGGTCCGTTGCACGCGCGGCACAAGATCGACGGGCTCGCGTTGGCCGGCGGATGCGCGATGAATTCGGTCGCCAATGGCAAGATCTATCGGCGCTCGCCATTCAAGCAGGTCTACGTTCAATCAGCAGCCGGGGACGCGGGTGGCGCGCTGGGCGCGGCGTTTTCGGTCTGGCATCAGACCAACCCAAAAACTGCGCGCTCGTTCGTGATGGATCATGCGTGCTGGGGGCCGAGTTTTTCGTCCGCCGACGTCGAGGCACTGGTCCGGGCACACAAAGACAGCATTGCTGCGCAGGGATGCCGCGTGGCGAGGGTCGACGACCAGAAGACGTTGCTCGAGACCGTCGCCCGGGCCATCGCCGACGGCAAGGTGGTGGGGTGGTTTCAGGGCAGGATGGAATGGGGACCGCGCGCGCTCGGCAACCGCTCGATCGTTTGTGATCCGCGTCGTGCCAACATGAAGGAGATTCTGAACGCCAAGATCAAGCGACGCGAATCGTTCCGTCCGTTTGCCCCGTCGATTATTCGAGAGGCGGTTCCCGAGTGGTTCGAAGAGGACGATGACGTTCCGTTCATGACGCACGTTTTTCAGATTCGCGAAGCCAAGCGGCCACTGATTCCCGCTGTCACCCACGTGGATGGCTCCGGTCGGTTGCAGACGGTCACCCGCGAAGGCAACCCGCTGTACTACAAACTCATCGAGGCGTTTGGCACCATCACCGGAGTTCCCCTGGTCCTCAACACATCGTTCAACGAGAACGAGCCGGTGGTCTGCCGACCCGAGGAAGCGCTTGCCTGTTTCTTGCGGACGAAGATGGACATGCTGGTGCTCGAGAACCATCTGTTCTCTCGAGAAGAATAGACAACCGCGTTGCGCGTCCTGATTCACGGCATCAACCATGCGCCGGAACTGACCGGGGTGGGCAAATACACGGGCGAGATGGCGCAATGGCTCGCCGCCGCCGGGCATGAGGTGCGGGTGGTGACCGCGCCTCCTTACTATCCCTTCTGGCAGGTGCAGGCCGGGTATTCGGGATGGCGGTATCAGCGCGAGGACATGCACGGCGTGCGGGTTTTGCGCTGCCCGATCTGGGTGCCGCAGCAGCCGACAGGAGCGACCCGCATGATCCATCTGCTGTCGTTTGCGATTTCCAGCCTGCCCGTCATGTTGCAGCAGATCGCGTGGAAGCCCGATGTCGTGATGGTCGTCGAACCGACGTTCCTGTGCGCGCCGTCGGCGTTGCTCACGGCGCGGCTTGCGGGTGGCCGCGCCTGGCTGCACATCCAGGACTTCGAAATTGATGCCGCGTTTGAGCTGGGGATCCTGTCCTCGCAGACGGCCCGCCGATGGGTCGAGCGCGCGGAGCGTTGGCTGCTGCATCGATTTGATCGCGTGTCGGCGATTTCGCAAAGCATGGTGGATCGCCTGAGCAAGTTGGGCGTCGGTGTGGACCAAACCTTCCTCCTTCCCAACTGGGTGGACGCCTCTGCGATTCGACCGAGCCCCGACGAAGGCCGCGCCTTCCGCCGAGAACAAGGGATCGCCGAAGACCGGTTTGTGGTCTTGTATTCGGGGAATTTGGGTGTAAAGCAGGGTCTAGATCTGATCCTCGCTGCGGCCAAGCTTCTGGCGGAGGATCCGAAGATTCAGTTCTTGCTGGTCGGGGACGGCGTCGCCAAGAGCGGGTTACAAGCCGAAGCCGCGAAAGAAAACCTGACCAACGTGACTTTCTTGCCGCTGGTTGGGTCCAAGCGCCTGGCCGCCCTCTTGAGTGCCGCCGATCTTCACCTGGTGGTTCAGCGACGTGGGGCAGGCGACCTGGTGATGCCGTCGAAGCTGGCGGGGATCATGGCGGTCGGCGGAACGGCCTTGATCGCAGCGGGCGCGGACACCGAACTCGGAAGAATTGCGTTGCAATATCCCGAGGTGGCTTTTTTCGCCGAGTGCGAAAATGCGGCGGCATTGGCGCGGTCGATCCGCGAGGCCAGACGGACGCTGGCGTCCCGGCCGGCGACCAACGACGCCGCACGCGCTTACGCTGAGCAAAATCTGGCCACTGCTGTGGTTTTAGCGCGCCTGGAAGTCGAGTTGCGCCGTCTGCGTCAAGCCGAGGGAGCTGCCCCACCGTCAGGACTGAATCTCTGATAAGTTGAAGGACGGTGCGACTTGCACCCTCAAGCGGGTAACTTTCTTTGGACAACGATCCCACCTCTCAGGCGCTGCCGCGCGGCCCCAGCACGGACGAATGGCTGGGGGTCAATCTGCGTGCCCACCTCCGCACGGTCAGAAAGCGGCGGTACGTGGTGGCGTTTCTGGTGGCGATCACGGTGTGCGCGGCGTTCGTCTGGACGTACTACCAACCGAAGATTTATCAGGCGACCTGCACGGTGATCATTGATCCGATGGCGCCCCAGGTGCTTCAGGGCGTCAAGGAAGTGGTCGAGCTTGGGACCGGAAGCTTCTGGGCGAACCGCGAGTTTTACGAGACTCAGTTCAGAATCATGAGCTCGATGGACACCGCCGTTCGGGTGGTGGACAAGCTTGGACTGCATCACGATCCTGATTTTCCAGTGCCCGGGGCGACTGCGATGGCACCGCATCGAACGATCGAATCGGTTGCAGGTTCGATCATGGGTCAGATGCAGGTGACGCAAGTCAAGGACTCGCGCATCGCCAACATCATGGTGTCGGACCGCGACCCGGCGCGGGCGGCCCGCATCGCCAACGCCATTGCGCAAGCGTACATCGACAAGAATCTTGAGCACAAGATGGAGGGCTCGGCGTTCGCCACTGGCTTCCTGTCGGGTCAGGTGGTCGACCTCAGCAACAAGCTGACCAAGGCCGAGGGGGAACTGCACGAGTTCCGGAAGAAGAAGCAACTGCTGGAGATCGGCCTCGACGACAAGCAGAGCATGACCCGGCAGAACCTGCAGATCTTCAACCAGAAGCTGGCGGAAGTTCGCGCCAAGCGGCTGGAGCTCGAAGCCAGCAGGAAGCTGACCCTCGCTGCGCGTGACAACGTCGCGGAACAGGAAGGGCTTCCCGACATTCGGCAGAATCCGGTCCTGCAGCAGATCCGGGTCACCTACGCTGATCTTCAGAAAGAGGCCGCCAAGCTGGAGGCGACCTATGGGGAAAAGCACCACAACATCGTCACGATTCAAAAGCAGATCGAAAGCGTTCGCCAGTCCTACGTTGCCGAGATCGGCAAGATCCTGAAGAGCCTGGAGAATCAATGGAAGGCGGTCGCCGAAAACGAGAAGTCTCTGATGGCGGTGATGGAGCAGGAAAAGCGGAATGCGCTCGAAATCGCCAAGCTGGAAGTTGAGTACAAGCCCAAGGCGCGGGAGGCGGAAAATCTCGGCAAGCTCTATCAGTTGGTGACCCAGCGCGAGAAAGAGACGGGCCTGGCCGGACTCATCAAGTCGAACAACGTGCGCATCCTCGATGCTGCCATGCCCGTTCCCTCGCCGGTCAAACCGCGGATGATGTTGAATCTTGCGGTTGCCCTTGCGCTGGGCCTCGCGCTAGGTCTGGCGGCCGCGTTTTTGATTGAAGCCCTTGACAACACGCTCAAGACGCAGGCGCACACCGAAGCCGTGCTGGGTGTTCCCGTGCTGGGGATCGTGCCGATCATCGGGGAGAAGGCGGACAAGAAGCTCACGCCCGAGACGTTGCGGGTGCGGGATCTCGGCGTGTTTCTTGACTCGAAGTCGGCGGCGGCCGAGGCGTGTCGATCGATTCGCACGAACCTGATGTTTCTGCTGCCGGACCGGCCGTTCAAGTCACTGGTGGTGACAAGTCCCGGGCCGCAAGAAGGAAAGACCACGACCGCCATCAGCATGGCCATCACCATGGCCGCGAGCGGAGTTCGCGTCTTGCTGGTCGACACGGATCTGCGCAGGCCACGAATCCACCGCTCGTTCTCGTTGCCGAACGACGTTGGGGTTTCAAACGTGATCGTGCAGGAGATCTTGCTCGATTCCGCCATCATCAAGAGCGAGGTCCCGAATCTGGACATTCTGCCTTGCGGCCCCACGCCGCCGAATCCCGCGGAATTGCTTCACACGCAACGATTCAAGGAACTCATCGCCAAGTGTACGGATCGTTACGATCGCGTGATCTTCGATTCGCCACCGACATCCCTGGTGACCGATCCAGCGGTGATTGCCAACCTGACCGACGGTGTGGTGCTCATCGTGCGAGGCGGCTACACGACGTCCGAGGCGGCGACGCATGCGTGCCGCCACCTGATCGATGCCAAGGCGCATATCCTGGGGGTTATTATCAACCGCGTGGACTTTTCTGATCGCAGCTATTCGTACTATTCGCGTTACGCAAGCCGTTACTCGAACTACGGTCAGTACTACTCCGACGAGGCGAAGCCCGCGTGACCGAGCGTCACCGCTGGTCCAGGCCGTGAGCGGATCCAAGCCGTGAGCGCCGATCCGTCCGTACCCAGACGGAAACGGGTCGCGGCCATTTCCGTGATCTCATCCTCCGTCAGCAACGTGATCGCCCTGGCCAAGGGCTATGCGTTCTACCCGCTCTACGTGGCCTACTTCGGCCTCGACACGCTCGGCGCGTGGAGTGCTTCGGCCGACGTGATCGGGCTTCTCGGTTCGCTCGAGCTCGGGCTGAACACCATTTTCTCCCAGCGACTTGCGGCTGCCTACGGGGCCAAGGACAAACAACAGTTCTCCGACCTGGTCGGTGCCGGGGTGTTCCTCTTCGCGGTCGTCTCAAGTACGATTGCAGCCTTCGCTCTGGCAATCGTTCCTTGGCTGCCCCGCATCGTCAATGCACCACCTGGGGCGGCGTCCGATCTTGCTTTCACCTTTGCGTTGACCGGGATCGGCACCGCCGCCAATCTGACCGGGTTTGCCCTGCACAGCATTCCCGGCGCATGGCAGATGCCGACCGTGAGCGTCGTGGCGCGTCTGGGCGCGCAAGTCTTGGAAGCGGTGCTGATCGTCGTTTGCCTGGTCCAGGGCCTTGGCGTGCGATCGCTGGGCATCGCGGCGTGTGCCGGTGGCACGTTCTGCTTGGTGCTGTCGGTCTTGTGGATCTCGCACTCCTGGCGAGGACTCGGGCTGCCCCGTCCTCGCATCACAATCACCACCGTTCGTGACCTCCTGCGCAGCACACTGCCGATGCTCGCCGCGAAGATCGTCGCCCAGGTGAGCGGCAATCTGGACAAACTGCTGGTGAGCAACCTGTCTAACCCTGCCGCTGCCGGCGTCTACAGCCTGACCGAACGCGCGTTTCGGATCGTCCAGATGTTCATCCTGCCGCTTGGCGGATCGATCCTTCCGGGGCTCGCCAACCTGGTCGGCGAAAACAACCGGCGTCGGGCCAGGGACGTGATCGTCGACATCGTGTCCCTGTGGACGGTGGCAACCGCAGTTGCGATTCCTGTCTTCGTGAGCATCAACAGGGATCTCGTCGGCTTGTGGGTCGGTCCCGGCGGCTACGGCGGGTTGGCTCTGACGATCGCCTTCGGCCTGTATTCGGTGGTCACGACCAGATCCTTCATTTTGTATTCTGCGCTGGCCGCCATCGGGGAAACGCGCAAGGCGGCCACGTTGGCGATCGTCGAATCTGCCCTGCGGCTGCCGCTGATGGCAGTGGGACTGGTCACGCTTGGACCTCTGGGCATCCCACTGCTCACCTCGCTCGCGTACTTCATCACGCTGTGGATGTATCCGTCCTTCATGCGGCAAGGGCTGGAAATGTCCGAATCGGATTGCCGGAAGTTGCGCACCCTGGGCAGCCTGCAGGTGGTCCTGGCGGCGGTGTCGATTTGCGTGCTTGCGTCCACGCTTTCCCCGGCTGCAACGTGGATTTCACTGATGCTCCGCGCCGCGGTGTTCGCCGCCTTGTGCGCTGGGATCTGCGTTGGGACGAGCGAACCGATCCGTTCCGCGCTAAAGCACCTCCTCGGCGCGCGACTTGTGGGTTTGCGGTCATGAAGCGGCATGTGCCCCGCACCTCTGGCCGGGCGACGCCGAGTTCGCCCAAGGGAACATCTGCTTGAAGATCCTTCTCGTGGAGCACTGGGCCTCGCACATTTACGCGGAGCCGTTCTTCCATCGCCTGATCGACCTCGGGGAATCGGCTCATGGGTTCAAGGAGCACGAGTATTTTCGCGCCGACCGCTGGCCAGGCGCGCTGAGGTCGCTTGGTCGACTCGAAGCCAAGGCGCAGGAGAAGTATCGGCTGGGTCCGCGTCTGCATTTGCTCAACCGCGATCTCGCGGCGCAGGCCCACGCGCTCAAGCCGGACGTCGTTTTCGTGTTTCGGGGTGCCCATGTCTTCCCCGAAACCCTGCAGGCCATTAAAAAAGGCGGCGCGTTCGTTGTGGGCTGGAACAACGATGATCCCTTCAGCGCCAGATACCCGACCTACGTGTGGCGGCACTTCGTGAACTCGATCCCGCTGTACGACCGGCTGTTCGCTTACCGCCACGCCAACGTCGAGGACTTCCGTCGTCACGGATGCCCCCGCGTCGCGTTGTTGCGGTCGTTCTACCTGCGCGACGAACATTTCCCCATCGCCGACCTGGGTGATTCGCCCTACGCCTGCGACGTGTCGTTCACCGGTCACTGGGAAGACGACGGACGATCCGACTACATTGGCGAGTTGCTGCGGGCGGACGACCTCAATTTCCGACTGTGGGGCACCCGTTGGGAGCGGGCCGCCAACGCCGCCGAGATTCGCGCCCGCATGGGTACGATAGGTCCTCTTTACAAGGCCACATACAATCTGGCGCTCAATAGTTCCAAGATATGTCTCGCGTTTTTATCGCGGCTCAACAACGACACGTACACGCGCCGGTGCTTCGAGATCCCAGCGGCAGGCGCGTTCATGCTGGCCCAACACACCGACGACCTGGCGAGCCTGTTCAAGCCCGGGGAGGAGGCTGAGTACTTTCGCAATGTTGGAGAAATGCTCGACAAAGCTCGCTATTTCCTGGCCCATCCCGACGCGCGGGTCAAGATCGCAGCTGCCGGTCACAGGCGGTTGCTCAAGGATGGCCACGAGGCGCTTGACCGTGCTCGCACGGTGCGTGATTCTGCCAAAAAAGATATGGAGAGCTTGTGAATTACAGTACTGTCCGTTCCCCTGTTGTGGCGCGTGAGACGTATCTCGAGGACATGGTCCGCGGCAAGTGCGTGTTGCACGTCGGCGCGGCCCAGGGAGGGAGCGAGGATGACGACGCTTTCTACCGCGAGGTGGTTAACTCGAAGCAATTCTTGCATCGGCGCCTGATGGACGCGGCAGCACAAGTCGTTGGTCTTGATCACAGCCGCTTGGCCATCCAGCGGCTCAAGGACGAATTTGGGATCGACAACATCGTGTACGGAGACATTCAGGACGACACACCGCTCAAGCTCCCCGTCGTGCCTGAGGTCATCGTCATGGGCGAAATCATGGAGCACCTGGCGAATCCAGGCGTGGCTCTGTCCAAGCTGCGCGCCGTGATGAACGACAAGACGATTCTCGTGGTCACCGTTCCAAGCGCATGGTCGTTGTGGAACGCCATCATGTTGCTGATGGGGCGCGAAGCCCATGACCCCGACCATCGCGGTCTGTACAGCCCACGCATCGCAACAAGCTTGATGGAAAAATGCGGCCTGTCAGTTGACAAATATCTTTTCTATCACAACTTCTCTAAGTTATTCGGCATGCGGAATTACTACAACCGTGAACTGCGACCGTTTGCGCCGCGAAAAGCGGTTCTTCTTGGACTATTCAACGTCGCGCTTCGACTCGACGGTCGGTTGGCCGACGGATTGATCTTGGAAGCGCACAAAAAAGCCGGCTAGCGTTCCTGCGCCCGCGCGGTGCTATTGAGTTTCGGGCGAGGGCCGAGTTCGCTTGAAGTAGGCGAGCTCTTGGCTGCGGATGTCCGAGCAAAGCTCGTCGTCTGCCCCGGAGAACAGGCAGATGTCGGCGTAGCGTAGACCGCGCCGACCTTCGAAGAATGAATGGATGTCCTGAATCTGGCCGACCTGGTCTAGCCGCAAGGTGACCAAATAGTCGCCGAAGTTCTCGTAGATCATCGCCGAGCGGTAGCCTGCGGCCAAGAGGTGGTCGAAGATCGTGCTTGGCGCGGGGCCACCCGGAAAGAAAAAGGGGTCGTATTCGAAGAACAGGACCGGGCTCGCCTTGGACAGCCAGTCAAGCTCGCTCTCGAGTATTGGAATGTCGAAGCCGTCTGTGTCGATCTTCAGCAGCTTCGCATCCTGGAATCTTGCGTGCCGGGCAAGGATATCCGAAAGGCGTTCTAGCTGAATATGCCCGGCGCCCGGTGCTCCCGGGACCAAACGAGCGGTTCCGCCCGAAGAGGAAAGGTGGGCGTCGATCGCGGCGCTCTGTTGGCCCACGAAGACGTTCTCAAGCTCGATGTCGGATCCGATGACGCGGGCGTTCCTCGCGAGGACGGAGAAGTAGCGCTCATTCCCTTCGATGCACAGAATGGGGCAGTGCGTGACACTGCGGACAATCGCCGCAGTGTCTCCGATGTTGGCACCGATATCAACCATCGACATCTTGCGGTACTTCGTCCCGATCCCGCGCGCGATCCGCCCGATGTTCATCGAATACTCCGGCAGATCGCGGAGTAAGTAGGGCAGATCGTGTGAGGTTGGAAGCTCAAGATCGAAGCCCCGGAGGTTGAAGTGGACCATGGGATCTGACTTCGCCAAGGTGCGTCGAACTTTGGCCAGCAGGTATCTGGCCACGGCAGACGGCAGCGACCTGCCGCGAGCGGCCAGGGAGGCGTCGAGTAGGAGTTGGGCTGCCCTTGACATCATCTGTGGTCGGGTGGTCTACATGGATTCCTACCTCATCCGGCTGGGCCCAGCAATCGCGTCAAAGCATGAAGGTGTTTGCCACAGAGGACATGTACCCAGGGACGATGTGCATGTGTCGGCTGCCACCGTTCGCCGAGTCGCCCTGGGCCGTGTCCCATTGGGCTGAATCCGCTACCGGAGAACCGCTCGGCCATCGCTGGACAGGCAGGGACCATGCAGTTTGACCTTCTGGCGATCGCGAGCGCGCTGCTCGCGGTGCGCGCCCTGCAAGTCCGGCGTCCCGCGACTTTCTTCCTGCTGGCCAACCAGTTTCTGGTTTGTCGGGCCTTCTCTCGAATCGAGACAGCCGGGCCGCCGCTGTCGCTGAGCTACCTACCGCAATTTCTTTTCTCGGAGCATCAGCTGGGCGTCGCGAAAACGATGTTTTTGATTACCACGTCGATCATGTTTGTCTTCACCTGCCTGGGGAATAAGTCTCGCACACCGGCCAGCGTTCCAGTGCCCGCCGTGCCCAGATGGCTGCTCATCGTCGCGAGCTGCTACGTGGTGCTGCTCGCGGCCTCATCCAAAACGATCCTCGAGGGTGCCTACTCGGATATGGAACGCTACCGCTTTCAAGTTGACCTTGTTGGCGGCGGTGTCCTCATTTTCTCTCTGCTGCTATTCGAAATAGTCCGGCGCGTGTTGGTCGGTTCTTTGACCGGGTGGAAGGGGTTGGGCATCATTTTCGCGATGTTTTTCGCGACCTATTTCCTCAAGGGAGGCACGGGGCTTGCGACCGGCTACGTGTTCTGTGCCGCAGTGATGATGCTTGGACGACAGAACCAATCGCGGACGCCATGGATCACGCTGCTCGTGATCGGGGTGTCTCTCGCTGCGCTTACTTCGATCATTCGTTCCGTTCGTCCGCGTCTTCACCTGGAAGGGTTCGGCGCGATCACCCAGGTGCTCACCGAGGGGCTCGCGGATGACGACGGCCTCGACACCACCACGCCGACGGGGTTGGTCGAGGGCAATCTCAACGGGATTCAGGCGGCCGCGCACGTCCTCATGTGCATCGGCCTGTGGGAGAACGGCATCGGTCGTGATTGGCGGTCCGTCACGGACGTTGTTGAGTACACCTTCAAGCCAAGAATTCTTGCGGACCAGTTTGGATGGACGCGCAGCATCGACGCGCCGTGGGAGCTGCGCGACAATTTCTTTCACTGGGGCGGCATCAATATCATCGGAGAGTTTTATTGGAACGGCGGATACCTCTGCGTTGTTGTCATGTGGTCGCTGGTCTCTTTGTTTGCCTTCATGTGCGACACAAGATGGCAGCATAGCTTCACCTGGCTGGTGCTCCTGTGCAACTTCGGCCCAACGCTTCTCATGGGAGCCGGTTACGGCTTCAACCAGACGGCTCGAGGGGCGATCAACGGAGTCATCGTCCTCATCGCATATTCGTGCTGGAAGAAGCTCGGCTCAGGCGTGACAAGCAGCACCCAACCGGTTCGTGACGCGAGGACTGCGGCGCCGCCACTAGAGACCTGGAATCCAACGCGGCAGGAGTCATGAGAACCGCGCTTGTTGCGTTTATCGTGGGGCTGGTCTTGGCGGTCGTGTTCACGCCGATGGCCCGGCTCTTGGGGCGTTCGCTAAAGCGCGGCTTGCTTGATCTGCCCGAAGGCGGTCGCCGGGTGCATGCGACGCCCACGCCACGCACCGGCGGATTGGCGATCGCCATTGCCGTTCTTGCACCTATTCTTGGTCTTGGTTTTTACGAGAATGCGGTGAGCGACATCTTGTACCGCGACGACGTTCGCATCGCGACGCTTCTCGTGGGCTGCCTTCTTGCGCTTTTGCTGGGGCTGCTCGACGATCTCTACCGGATTTCCTCCCGCATCCGTTTGCTCGCGATCGTAGGCATCGGCTTGCTCGAGTGGTTCGGTGGTCATCGCATCGACACCCTGTCACTGCCTTTCGTCGGCATTGTTCAACTGGGAGGACTTGGCCTCCCAGTCACCGTGCTGTGGATAGCGGGCGTCATGGTGGCGTTTAACTTCATCGATGGCTTGGACGGACTCGCCACAGGAATTGCCCTGATCGGAAGTATCACCATGCTCGTCATCGCGTACATGGACAGCAACTTGCTGTGGTTGGTCTGGACGGCGGCGATGACGGGATCACTGGTCGGATTTCTTTGCTTCAATTTCAATCCGGCGTCCATCTTCATGGGCGACTCGGGATCCAATTTTATCGGGTGCCTCATGGCGTTGGTGTCGCTTGAAACCAGCAGGAAGCAGTCGACGGCGCTGGCATTGTTCGTGCCCGCGCTCATCCTGGGCCTCCCCATCCTCGATGCCGCCCTCACCATGTTTCGCCGTTCGTTGCTCAGAGAGGGCATGTTTCAGTCAGAGCGCGGCCACATCCATCATCGTCTGCTCGATCTGGGCCTCAGTCAGCGGAAATCGGTGCTGGTGTTGTACGGGTTTACGCTCACGTTGAGCTTCGGTGCGCTCGTCATGATCTCAGACATCCCGCGGCTGCGCCTGATCGCGGCCGTCGCCATCGCGGTGGCCATCTTCACGCTGATGTTCGTGTCGGGCTACATACGCCTCGAAGACCTGCGGTTGATGTACCGCAAGGGCCTGGACAACAAGGCCAGGCTCCGCGCCTTGGAGGCCGTGGCGCGCGGGTCAGGTGCGTCATCGAGCTGTGCCGCGTCGCCCGATCTTTCGTTGGCTCTTTCGCGCCTCCTGGAAGGAACCGGAATTTCCGGGATTTCGTGTCAGCCGACCGGTGGCGAACGAGTCATGGTCGGCGACGTGGTCGACGACCCCAAGATCACGCAGCGATCACTTCCGTTCGAGGGACGGAGTCGGCGCGGCGAGGTCACGGTCTACTGGAAGGGGCGGGACTCAGAGCCTTCTCCTGGAGAGATCGAGGCCCTGAAAGCGTATCTATCGCGGCTCGATCCAGTTGAACACCAATAGCGCGAAGAATGCGCTCGAAACGGTTCTTCCACTGGTGGTCGCGCA
>CAYSKR010000223.1:0-30096 GCA_964431675.1 uncultured Myxococcales bacterium | reverse complement strand
CCCGAAGGCCGCAAGTTCAAATCTTGCCCCCGCTACAAAAATTTCAACGACTTGCAGCGCCGGAGAGGGCGTTTCGGATTTCCTCATTCCGAATGAGGAACGAACGAGGAAATGAGCGCTGCGTTAAGTGGGCTCGTCGGGTGCGGTTTGCGGGTGAGGTCGGGGGGGTTGACTGTCTCTTCCAGCCTGGCACAGAGGGTACCTGCACGTTGAACAACGAGGATGCGCTTCGGGCGGACCTGCAGAGTGTATATGCGCCGCCCGGAATCGATCGTTTAATCTGCATTCCTATCGAGGAGATAGAGGCTTGGTTCTGGGCGGATCCGGGAGTTGTCAAGGTCGTCGGCCGCGGAACTGGAGAGGGGTCGCCTTCGCCGCACCTTATCGCAAGGCCGAAAGAGAAATTGATAAGGCTTTCCATCCGCGCGAACTCGAAACCTCGCTACTCTTCGGAGAACAACAAGGCACTCGCCGATGTGCTTGATCTTGATCTCTGCGCCCAACGCTGTCCGTCGTTTCGCACCATCCTCAATTTCCTGGGGTAGTGTCCGCTGCGCCAGACACCGGGAGCCCGTCTTGACCGGCCCCCATGGACGTCGAAGGCTCGGCCCTTTTCAAAGAGGGCCAGTTGCGTGACGAGATTGGACTTGGTCGGTTGGCGTTTTCAGCGGAGCGAGCGCGGACGTGGCTGCCCGCGATCACCTCAGCCACCGCCCCGCTCGCCGGTGCCGGTCTTGCAGTTGGGACACCCCGGCAGACGTAGCACCCGGTCGACGTTGCCCGCCTGATGTCAAATCACCCGTCGCGCTCAAGCGCAACTCGTGCGTTTGCGAAAGCCGTTGCCAGGAGGGCTGGAGAGGTCTCAGCCGCGTCGCCGCCGTAAGTAGACGCAGGTCGACATCCCGGCGACCGGCGTCAATACACCTTCAACTCGTCGACGGTGACACCTAGGCGCTGCGCGATCCCGGCGAGCGTGGCCACTTGGGGGCGATCGACATCGCCCCTTTCAATTCGAGCAACGGTCTTCTCGGTGATACCTGGGAACTCATCGCGGGCAACGCCACGCGCAAGCCGCAGACGCCGGATTGATCCTCCGAGCGAGTCGTCTTTCGCGATCTGCCGTGCCTTCATTCGCGCTCGCGCCTGTGGATCGAACTCGTAGAGAATGGCATCGGCGGCAGCTTCGTACTTGCCGAGGCGGACCGTCTGCCCGTAGTCGGTGACGGAGAAACGCTTTGGATCTGGCCGCGGGCCGCTCGGCCTCGGCTTGAACCAGGCGAGTGGCACCACGAGGGCGTCCAAGCTGCCGCGGTACAAGATGAGCCGCTTGTCTGCGAGGTCCGCGATCCCGCCGATGAACAGATCGGCTGCATTGGGCGCGCTGAGAGCGGCGATCAACGCCTCGGTGGGCAGGAGGCGCGCGCCGTCGTCCGGTGCCACGATCGAGCGAAAAAGTGTCCCAAGAAAATCGCGCCGCGGCTTTGTCGTGGGCCGCATGACGAGAAGGCGGTGCCAGGTCTCCGATGGGCGCAGCATCTCCGCCAGGTCGATGACGACGGAAGCGTCCTGCGCCAACCACCTCGCCCGATGGGAAAGTCCGAAGGCGTCGCGTGCCTCAGCGGCCGTGTGGATGATGTGTGACGTGCCGTGTGGCAGAGCGGGCAGACGCGCGCCCTGCTTCGTCAGCACGTACAGGGGGTCATTCGCCGGGGTCATCATCGTCGTTCTCCTTCGATCGGACAGGGTTCTCGGGGTACTTGGCGTCCCACGCTTTGCAGATGTCGTTGACGTTCAGCTCGATGAAGGCCACCAAGCTGTCGTCGACCCGCCTCGGCTCCGGGTCGGCGTCCAAGAATTTCCGCTCGCGCAGTCCGTCACGCCAGGCGTCGGTCTTCCGAAGCACGGACACGTGTGGGGGCTCGTTGCGCTCGTTTTCTCGGATCTTCACCTTCCAGCCTTGATGCGCGAGCCTGCGGGGAATCTTCACGTCGTGGGACACCAAGTTCCATCTAGCACATTATGTCCTGTAATTACTATGTTAGCAATACGGACAAATATGGGCCAGGAGCGCTGCCGATGCATGCGGCCCGCCGTGCACGAAGGACAGGCCATGACGTCGATGCCGGTCTGCTCGAGGAAGCGCTCCCACCCTGGCGGAGGCTCGGTGGATTCCGGCTCGGGTGACGAATCCGTTCGGCAGGACATGCAGAAGAAACCGTCGCAGAAACTCGACCGCGGCGAGCGTCATGAGCTTCTTCTTGCGGTCGTCGGCGTAGTCCTTCCACGAGAAGGTCACCTTCCCGTCGGCGACGTCGACGATGCGGTGGTTGAAGATCGCGATGCGATGGGTGTAGCAGCCGAGAAGCAGCGCCACGCTTCGGGGTCGGAGAGTTCGGCGGTGCTGCCAGCGAGATCGAGCTCGCCGTCTCGGTACGCCTGGTCGAGCATCGCGAGAAACTTTCCGCAGAAGATCTTGCCGAGCACCTTCACCGGCAGGAGGTACTTCTCCCGCGCCGCGATCCATCGTGTCCCGTCGGGCGAGAGGCCACCGCCGGTGACCACGCAGTACACGTGCGGATGGAAGAGCAGATTCTGGCCCCACGTGTGGAGGACCATGGTGAAGCCGACCTGCGCGCCCAGGTGCTTGTCATCGCGCGCGATGGTTGTAGACGGCCAGGATGACGTCCGGCACGTCCCGATACTCCACCGCCAGCCGCTCCAGGTCGCTCTCGCGGGTCGCCACCATAAGCTCGTACTTGGCTTTGAGCGGGAACTTCAGTTTGAGCTGCGCACGACGGCCGATCTGGCGCAAGTGCCGCAGGCCGAGCGCGCCCGGGCAATCGAGCTGACGGAAGCCGCCGTGGCGGCCTGCAAGCGCCACGCATGGCCAGGTAATTTCCGCGAACTTGAGGCGATGCTTGAACGCGCGCTGCTGCTGTTCCGCGAGGGCGCGCGCATCGGTGCCGCCGAAATCGATGCCGCGCTGGCGTCGGCACAGGCCGGGGTCAGCGAAAAAAGCTGACGTGCAGGACTTCTGAAAACAGGTTGCACAGTCCGTGAAAAAGCGCGCCGGCGGCCACTGAACCGGTGCGGGCGCGCATCCAGCCAAAGACCAGCGCGGGAAAGAACACCGACAGACGGCGCGGATCGAAGTCCACCAACACATGACCGGCTGCAAACAGCGCCGCGGACAGCAACAACGGCCAGCCCACCGGCGCGCCCCACAGCCGAAGACGCGACGGGAGGCGTTCCTCAAAGCGGGAAAGCAGATAGCCCCGAAAAAAAAACTCCTCTGGTAGTGCGATGACCACTATCTGCGACAGGGCGAGCAACAAGACGTTGGGCGGCAACTGCCAGTGCGCCCCGCCGAGGCCCAGCCAGCGGCCGCAAAGGGGCGCGAACAGCTCGCGCCACCAGCCAACGATGGCGCTGACCGGTTCGCCGCAGGTCGACCCGTAGAAAGTCAGAAACGCGCCGAAAAAGAGCGGCCACGTGACGGCCAGCGCCAACCCAGCCAGCCGCAGGTGCAGGCCAATTGGATGCGCGGTGAGTCCGGCGGCGCGATGATCGAACGGTCGGCGCGACAGACGGGCCGCCAGCGCCGGGGCGTACAGAAACATCACCGCGATGACGCCCTGCATGTTGTCGCCAACGAAGGGGACCGCATGGCCAGTCCAGAACATCGCCGACGCTAGCGCCGTCACCAACGCGAACGTCAACAGGGGCTCACGCAGGCCGACGTCTGCTGATCGAATGCCCGGTGGGCTCACGCGAGAGCCGACTGCCGGATCTCGCTGCACCCGCCCAGGGCACGCGCTGCTCTGCTGCACGCCGCCGCCAACCGATCAGGCGCGCGGTCATCGATGCTGCCGCCGCCCTCGCCAAGGGATCGGAGCAGCCCATCGAGCTCGGCCTGCAGATCGCCAAGCGCCGCGCGGCCCGCTGCAAGCGACAGCACCGTATGCACGACGGATGTCCGGGACGCGCGGCGCCGCATGGGGTGTGCAGCCAGCCGACGGGACGAGGTCATGTCCCTTTTGAGTTTCCGCCCATCTCGGGCCGTGTCAAATTTTTACTACGGCGGCAAAAGTCGGTCGCGCGCCAACACGCCCGGTCACCTACGGTATCGTCTTCTTCCACGGGTCAGCCCAGGATTTCGCCGCGTGCCAGGCGTTCAAGGAAGCGCCGCAGCGGCAGGACGGTCAGCGGCCCGTCCTTGAGTGCGTCGGTGCCGAGGTAGACGCCGAAACCGCGGGACAGGGTGCCGTTGCCCACAAGATCGCGCAGCGCTGCGCCGGATTCGCTTCTCCAGCGCGTGGCTGCCTTCACCTCGATGCCGATGGCGCGGGCGCCGCGATGCCAGATGAAGTCGATCTCGCTGCCCGATGGGGTTCGCCAGTACGCAAGCTGGCCCCCAACCTGTGCGTAACTCTGGAAGGCCCGCAACTCGTGCAGCACATACGTTTCAAGCAAGTGCCCGCGTTCGGCTTGTTCGACAGGTTCACGCAGCCGTCCAGACAGCGCACGGACCACGCCCGGGTCAAAGAAATAGAACTTGGGATGCGCAACTTCCTTGACTTTGGCGCGTGCCCGCCACGCCGGCAGAAAAAATCCGATCAACGTGTCGACAAGAATCTCGAAATAGCCCTGCACCGTCGGTCGGGCAACCGCCGCATCCCGGGACAGCCCTGCGACGTTGGTGACTTGCCCGTTCGCGATCGCCGCCACGTCGAGGAATCTCGCGAAGGAGTCGAGTCGCTTGACCAGTGCCTCGGCGCGGATCTCCTGGGCCAGGTAGTTCTCGACGTAGGCTTCCAGCAGATCGATTCGACCATCGAGTTGTCGCTCTGACACGATCGCGGGCAATGTTCCGTAGGCCAGCGCCCGTTCGGGATCGAAGTCGTTTCCCATTTCGGCGGCGGTGAGCGGCAGGAAGTGCCGGTTCACCAGTCGTGCCGGCAACAGATTCACCTCGCCTCGACGCAACTTGCGGGCACTCGATCCCGTGAGCGCAAAGCGATAGGAGTTTCCCCGTCGTGCGATCAGATCCTGGACGTCGCCCAGGATTCCAGGAGCCCGTTGCACTTCATCAACGACCACCCAGCTTCCCCGGGGCAGGGCCTCGATCTCCTGGCGGAAGACATCCGGGTCACGTTGCAACCGCAGGATCTCCCGGTCGCGCACCAGGTCGAACCATCGGGCGGCAGGAAACTGTGACCGTAGCCAGGTCGTCTTGCCGGTGCCTCGGGGCCCGAACAAGAAAAACGACCGCTGTGGGGTTGCAAGTGTTCGTGCATACATTGGCAGCAATTTTACCGTTAAACTGCTGGCGATGTAACCTGGCTATTTGGCTAGCTGTTGCCGAGGGTGCGATCGTCGTCGGATAGATAGGCAAACGTGCGAACCAGTGCCATGAGCTGCTCGCGCTGATTCGGGGTCAGATCGACGAAGCGCACGCCCATCCCCGGATTCTGGTTGTCGCGCGCACCGGGGCGGTAAGGGTTGATCCACATCACCTGGCCCTCGACGTCGAGCGGCGGGCCACCGCCAGGTGCGAAATGCAGGTTGAGCATGGTGCCGATCTCGACCGGCTTTTGCGTCTGGATAAAAATGCCCATGGCGGAGAGGTCCGTGACGTACGCAAACAAAAACGTGTCGTCGCACTTGTAGTCGACTTCCAGGTTGACGAGCACCCGCTCGTGCTCGCGGCGATCCGGCGCGGTCCGGCGATCGCGTGGCACCGTGAGGCGCTGTCGCCGACGATCTTTGTGCCGCATGGTCCCCCCCTACCGGATGTCTATCGTCCCGATGCGCGCGCGGTCCTGGCCGTCCGTGTTGCCGCCGGTGACCGCCAGCCTGCGGCCCTCGCCCCCGGGCCAGAATCCAACCAGCAGCGTGTACGTGCCGGCCGGGGTCGTCATCAGCGGCACGTCCACCTCCGTGGTGTCCTTGATGTACTCGCCCGGCAACCAGTTCGCGGTGGGGAACGCGCCGTCAAGCGGAGCATGGTCGCCGAGCACACGCGGCTCGTTGGGCGCATCGAAGTGCATGAAGATCTTGTAACCGGCGGGCGGGCGGCACTGCACGCGAAAGTGCAGCACCAACGGAATCTTGCCGGGGCGACGGATCGAATTCGGGTAATCAGCGCCCAGCAATTCGATGCAGCCACCGAAGATGGCCGAAGCCGCGATGGTCGGCTTGCCCCACGGCGGAGCCTGACCGCGCCAGTCGTACTGCCCGGGCTTCGCGACTCGCGCCGCTGCTTCGCCGCCCTGGGGAATGTTCACGATCGGCTCGTTGACCGGAGGCGCAACCACGGTGGGGGCATGAGGTGCCATCCAGACATTCTTGGTCAACGGATTCTTGTCCTCGGTGCCACCGTCGAGCCGATTCGACAGGAGCAAGAAACGCGATGACGACGCATCGACCACGAAGTACGGCAACTGGCCACCCTTGAAAGCCGAGTCGAGCGCCGCCAGATCGTCGGCCGACACCAGCGCGAACGCGCGTTTGGGCTGACGAAGAAAGTCGACCAGGCGCTCCTGCGTGGGCAGATCGGTCATGCGGCCCGCCGTGTAAAAGCCCATGCCGTGGCCTTCGACGTGGTACTTGCCGATCTCGTCACCCGGCTGAGCAAAACGGTCGAACGACTCAAGCACCGGCTTGTACGACAGGTGCTGCGACAACTTGGGCACCAGTCCTTGCACCACCGCGATCGCAAAAATCACGGCGACGCCCATCGCACCCTGAATGCCGTAGCGGCCAAGCCACACCACGGACTTCTCGATCTTCTGGCGCCAGGGCCTGGCCTCCGAGAGGTCGCGCAGCGCCACGCGCCCGATGGCCCGGCCGCGTGTGGCCAGGCCCAGGTACACGCCCGCGCCGACGAGCAGGCCGGTTCCGATGACGCCGTTGCCGATGACCAGCGCAGGTGGCCACTTGACCTTGGCCAGCAAGTGCGACGACACGAGATCTTCCGGGCCGAGGAAAATGTCGCGCGCCACAACCAGCGTCCCCGTGGCAGCGAGCAAACCCAGGATGGGTTCGAGGCGCTCACCTTCCAGCGCCTCATCGAAGAATACGCCGAGCGCCAGGGCAAGCGCCGCCAGCGCCGGGAAGCGCGCATCGCCCGTCATCCAGACGACGACGGTCGCAAGCGCAAATCCGAACGAGGCAAAGACCAGGGTGAAAAGCTGGCCAAACGCGAGACGGCCGCCGTCGCTCTCCTGCCCGTCGCCCAGGCGAATCAGCGCCCGCCCGAGCGCAAACACCGCGACGGCGCTCCAGGGAAAGATGCCGAATCCAATCTGGCGAACCAGGTACTCGAACATCTTGTCAGGCGTTCCGCCTCGAGGAATGCCACCAAGCATCAGGGAGTATTTGCCCGCGACGTTGGCGGTCGTGAAGGTGAGGATCAAGACAGCGAGTCCCACCGCGCCGACCACGGCGACGGGCACGATGCCACGCGCCCGCGCCGCCAGCAGTCCACGGCCGAAGCTCTTGTCAGCGTGTACGTGCGGGCCGATGCCCGGATCGCAAAGCCCGCCTACCCCTGCAACCGATGGTGCCAACGACCATCCCGCGATCACCGCGCCCGCGAGCGTCAGACACGGCAACGCAATGCCCATCAACGCACCGCCGGACATCGTGGCAATCAACATGCCCGCCGCGGCCACGGCGAGATCCTTGGGGCCGCGCCGCCCACCAGCAGGCCAGGCAAACCGGGCCAGGCCGCCGAGCGCCAGCGTGAGGCCGAGAATCTGCGGCATGTCGGACACGAGTTGCCTCGATTGCATGAAGAACAGCGGCATGGTCCCCATCGCCAGAGCGGCGAGCAGAGCGGCGCGGCGGCGAAACATCCCGACGCCCGCCCAGTAGACCGCCAGCAGCGCCCCGAGCGCGCACAGCGCATTGCCACAGCGCGCACCGAACTCGTGCGTGCCGAAGATCTTCATGCCAACCGCAGACAGAAACAGGTCGAGCGGTGGCTCGGCGGTGAAGCGACCCTTGACCGTCGGATCCAGCAGGGAGCCTGAAAGAGCGATCTCGCGCGCGTGATCGGCGATGGTCAACTCCCACGGATCCCAGAACCCCGAAGCGCCGAGCCGCGGCACCACCAACGCGCCGGCGAAGAGCATCGCCCAGGCAAGCGGCGGCACCCGGCGCAGTCGATCAACCATGGTCTGCAAGGCCCGGGCAATCTATGTCATGGGTAGGCCGGACGTCTACCAGCGTCGTTCCGGTCGTTCGATTCACGCTGCTACTTGCGGGGCCAAGGCCCAGCTTGTTACCGTGGAGGGCGTGAGACGACATTCGGGCTGCCTGCCCTGGGCACTGGCCGCACTATTCGCCCTCGGAACATCGGCCGCGGGCTGTTCATCCACCGAGCGACGCGACCAAAACTATGGGACGGACGCAGGCGCTGGCTGGCAGCCGCCTGCGCCAATCGATTCTGCACCGCAAGATGCCGCACAAAAAACGGAGGTGTACGCCGAAGCCGGTGCCGAAACCACCGCTGCGCCCGACGCAGGCGCTGCGCCCGACGCTGTGGCCGATGCTGTGGCCGATGCAGGCGAAGCCGAATAGATGGGCACCAGCGAACGTTGGTCGCAGTGGCAAGGTGAGTCGCTCGACGAGCTGCTCGAGGTCTTGCGGCCACCCGCGCTGACCGTGTGCATCGAAGTTCGTTCGACAGACGGTGCTCGCCTTCTAGGTGACGTACACGTGGTCGCGGGTGGATTGGCCGAAACCCGGGCCGGCGAGTTGCGCGGCGAACAAGCCCTGGGATTCTTGCGACGCCAGAACCCATCCATCATGCGCGTCCTTGCCCGGCTACCCAATCCCGAAAACGCCAGCCTGGATCCTGCGGGTCCCAGGGAAGGCACGCTGGGCGAACGGCCTCTCGCGCACCTCATGCGCTACTGCGAGGAATTCGTGCTCACTGCGGCGCTCGAAGTGTGGCGCGGCACCGAGCGAGCCATCATCACCTACCGGCGGGGCGAGATCGCCAAGGTCATCATCGACGGCAGCGAGGCACCCGATCGCTTGCCCGAGGTGATGGCGTGGGTCTATGGCAGCTACCGCATCCTGCTGCCGCAGATCGTGTTGCCTGCCCCGGTCCAGAGGGCCGCCAAGCCCGCAGCAAGCCCCGCAACGGCCGCTCCCGCTGCGGCGACATCGCCGATGATTGCTGCGATCTCCTCCACGCCGCAGGGCGTTCACCGGCCGACGCAGACTGGAATACCGATCGACATCTACGATCGCGCGGATCCCGAGCGCGTCACCGACGTGGGGGTGCCGGCGATCAACACCACCCCCAACCCGATGCTCGGACCAGTGCCCTTGCCTGCGGGGCCAGAGGCGCGGATGCCTCCCATCACGGCATCGAGCACCCTGACCGAAATCGCGCCGCCTTCCTCACGATCGACGATGCGGGGCCACGTTTCGTCCGAGCAGTCGAGCGGCAAGGCCAACTCAGGTGCGGCGAGTCCCGCCGCGACGACCCCGATCCCGGTGACGGCCCCGTTGCCTGTGGCCGCAGTCCACCCGTTGCCGAGCGCGAGTGCGAGCCTGGCGTCGGCCTCGGCCTCGGCGTCGCGGTCAGCGCAAAAACCGGTCGGGCCCTCGGCGTCGGCCTCGGCCTCGGCGTCGCGGTCGGCGTCGGCGTCGCGGTCGGCGCAAAAACCGGTCGGATCGTCGGCGTCCGCGCGCCGTGCGATACGGCGACGCCGGACCATCTACGACTTACCCTTCTGGATCCACGTGCTCCTGGGTCTAGCGCTTGGCATGGCAGCGGTTGTGACGTTCAGAGTGCTGAGGTACATCGTCGCACCGTAGGACGGCCACCTGCGGCCGTGGTTTCATGTTCTTCGCCCGCATCGCCGACTTCCACCGCCGGACGCGCAAGCCGAAGGACATTGTCTGGAATCGCTTCGTCGCGCGGCCGCTCGCTTCCACGCTGCTCGTGGTGCTGCATCCAACGAGGGTGACCCCCAACCAGGTGACACTCGCCTCGTTGGCGGTGTTCGTTGTTGCGGCGGCGGTGATGGTCGCCGCGTTGCCACCCGCTGGTCTCGTGGCGGCGGTGATCATCGTCGAGCTGTCGTACGTCCTCGACTGCGCCGACGGCCAGCTCGCGCGCTGGCGCGGAACATCGACCCCGGTAGGGGCACATCTCGATTTTTTTGTCGACGAGCTCAAGGCGTTCCTGCTCGTCGCCGCCGTCGCCGTGCGCCTGTGGCGAACCTCGGGTCTGCAAGCCTGGCTTGTGGAAGGCATCGCGGGACTGCTGGCCGTGGCGTGCGCCATCAGCCTGACCACTTTCATTCGTCGCCCCGAGTACACCGCCACCACCGGCGGCAAACCGTCATCTGCGGCTGGCGACTACGGCGACGGCTTCGCCGCGCCTGACCCGACCGCCGTTGATTTTGCGCCGTCCTTACCTGCGCGCGCCCGCAGGGCACTGCTGTCGCTCGGTCAACTCGCCGCGCACTACCCGACCACCCTGCCGTTCTTCACCGCGGCCGCGATGGTTGCGGGCCAAAACGAATGCGTGGCCTGGTTTCTCCACGTCTACATTGGCGTTCACGCCCTGTACGCAGCCAGGACGCTGCTCTGCGTCGCGCGCAATCTCGGCCGCGCGGGCTGATTCGGATCCTGATCTGGTTCGGCCTCCCTTGACGTTGCGCGAGATGCCGCACTATCTTGTTGCCTGTCGTCCGCGGGTAGCCCAGGCAAACAAGGAGAAAAACCGGCACATGAAGAAGTCCGATTTGGTGGATCTGATCGCTCAGAAGCAGAATCTTCCCCGACCGCAAGTCGAGGCAACCGTCGATTCTCTGCTCGAAGCAGTCGCGGATGGCCTCGCCAAGGGCGAGCGGATCGATTTTCGCGGCTTCGGCGCCTTTGCCGTGCGTGCATCCGAAGCGCGGGCTGGACGGAATCCGCGCACCGGCGAAACCATCCAAATTCCCGCGCGCAAGACGCCAACCTTCAAGGTGGGCAAAGAGCTGCGCGACCGGGTCAACAAGCCGGCCTCGTAAGCGAAACCCTCGAAGGACGCAGGCACATGGGCACCCGGCTCTTCGTCGGCAACCTCTCCTACAACACCAACGAGCAGGAACTTCGCGAGGCCTTCACCGGCCAGGGCATCGAAGTTCGCAGCGTGAAAGTCGCTCTCGATCGCGAGACGGGACGTCCGCGCGGGTTCGCGTTCGTTGAAACCGAGACCGAAGAAGGCTCAAAGCAGGCCATTGGGAAGCTGTCGGGCCAGGTGCTGCAAGGCCGTCCGCTGTCCATCCAGGAAGCGCAGGCCCGCCCGGCACCCGGTGCCCCACGGCCTGACGGCGGCGGCTTCGGCGGTCCGCGACCGGGCGGCGGTGCTGGCGGCTTCGGCGGTGCTCCGCGTCCGCCTTTCAGTGGGCCACGGCCACCTGGAGCGGGCGGCGGCGGCTTCGGCGGTTCGCCGCGCCCAGCAGCGCCAGGCATGAGCGCCGACAAGGCGCCAGCGAAGGCGCGCGTCGACAAGAAGAAATCGACGCGCCCCAAGCCGCAAGAGCGCGAGCGCGGCAACTGGCACTGGAACGGCAAGCTGGACGAGGACGAGTAGCAACCTCACGGCCGCGGTTGCGGTCGGCGTTCACATGGCAAAGACCGCCACCATGGCAAGCGGGCTTGTGGCCAAGGGCGGCGATATCGACGCGAGCGCCGAAGCGGCCCTGGCGGCGGACGTCCCCGAGATCATCCCGCTGCGCCTGCGCGTACCGCCCGAGTGCAACGGCTGGCGCCTGGATCACTTCATCAAGCACCGCATCAAGCGCCTGTCCCGGTCGCGCATACAAACCATCATCGCCACGCAGGTCGTGCTATCCGACGGCCGACGGCCGCGACCCGCCATGGGTGTGCATGCCGGCGAAACCGTCGTGGTCAACCGCCCCGCGCCCATCGAGCCCGACGTGCCGCGCGAGTTCGAGGTGCTGGCCGAGGACGACACGTTCATCGCGATCGACAAGCCGGCGGGTCTGCCGATCCATTGCACGGCCAAGTTCTACAAGAACACCCTGACCTGGATCCTGCGCCAGCGCTGGCCAGCCGAGTCGCTCGACGTGTGCCACCGCCTGGATCGCGAAACCTCCGGCGTGCTCCTGATCGCGCGTGATCATGCGGCGCGTTCGGTGCTCAAGCAGGCCTTTGCCCAGCGTGCTGTATCCAAAGAGTATCTTGCCCTGGTGCATGGCGTGCCTTCGGCGCGGACGGGCGTCATCGATGCGCCGATGCGCCTGCGCGACACGCAGACGCACATCATGATGGGCGTGGCCGCCGACGGCGCGCGCTCGGTCACGCGTTACGAGGTGGTGCAAGCGTACCCGCGGCACGCGCTGTTGCGGCTTGCGCCCGAGACCGGCCGCCAGCACCAGATCCGCGTGCATCTCGCGCACGTGGGCCATCCGGTGGTGGGCGACAAACTTTATGGCACCGGCGAAGAAGCCTTCATCGCCTACTGCGACGAGGGGTTGACCCCAGCACTACTCGCCCGGTTCGACGGGCTGCCACGGCACGCGCTGCACGCGCACAAGTTGACGTTCCCTCACCCGAAAACCGGGTTGCCGGTCACCGTGCAAAGCCCCTGGCCGCCAGATCTGGCGGATTACGTTCGCCTGCACGCAGCGGGCGAGTAGCAAGCAAGTCCGAGCGCGGGCGATTGCCTATTCGCCCAGGGCTTCTTGCACCTTGGCCCGGTAGCGACCGCGTGGGTGGCGCTCGAGGTAGCGGCGCAGCTTGTCTCGTCCGGCATCAAGCCGCCCAATCTCATGGTCGCATAGCGCACCAAAATAAAGCGCGTCACCACCCGTCTCGTTCGGCACGTCGACCAGCCCCTGATACTCGCGCACCGCCGCATCACATCCACTCTGCGCGCGCAGCAGGTGCGCTCGCATCAACCGCACCTCGTCTCGCCGCGCGCTCGTCGGATAGGTCCGCAAGAAGGCCGCGATGGCATCGGAAGCGGCGGCGAACGACTTGTCGGCGAGGAGCGACTCGATGAGTTCGAGGGCAGCCTCCTGCCGGAGGGCACCGCGGGGATGCTGCACGGCGTAGCGGGTGAACGCCTCGGCTCCCCCCGACGGGTCGGACAGAAAGTGACTCTTGAGGCGGCCAACCTCGTAAAGCGAGGCTGCCGCCAGACCGCCACCACCGCTGGCGAGCACTTCGTAGATCTGCACCGCCTCGGCGTATCGATGCTCCTGCACCAGAGTGACGGCGCGCGCCTGGTTTTGCGCCTCGACCGCAGGACTGATGCGAACATCGATGGCCGGTGCAGCGAGCGGCAGCGCCGCTTGTGGCACGGGCGCAGAAGCAGGTGCGGGGACCGGCGCAGGCACCGGCGCTGCAGACGCAACCGGTGGTGCGCTGGCAACGTGCCGCCGCGTGCGGGAGCGAGCGTCAGTTGCAACTGGCGTCGCCTCGGCCGGTGCCGCGGTCGTCGCAGGTGCAACACCGACCGGCGTCCGAGCGGCGGCCTGGGCCCCTGTGCCCTTGGCCCAGGCCTGCTTGGCGCCGATGCGCACCTCGGTCGACGGTCCAGTCACTTCGACCAGGCCTTCTTCGACCCTGACGCTGATCGATCCGTCCTGGTCGGTCGTCACGCCAAACACCGTCCCGATGTCGCGAATCTTGTAGTCGCCCACGACCACGCCAAACGCCTCATCGCCGGAGCGGTGTTTCACGTTGGCCCAGAGGGATCCCTGCGCCAGCCGCACCTCGAAGCCGGCCCCAACCTGCTTGCGATGAAAGGTCGCCACGCTGCCACCCTCGAACACCACGCTGGCGTTGGACAACTGCACCTGCGCGCGCGCCGTGGCAGCGACCCTGATCCGCGAGCCGTCCTCGATGTCGTGGCCGACCGCGACCCCGATCGCGCCGCGCGATTCCGTCCCGATCTCGACCTGACCTGTGGCCTGGGTGATCTGGGCAATCGCGCTCCGGGAATCCACGGGCCGCAGCCACAACACACCCGCAATCGCCATGGCCCCGGCCAACCCCGCCCCCATCCCCACCGCAACCCGCGCCCATCCGCTGGGTGCCGGGGCCGCTGCACGCGACTGCACCCCGTGCCAGACGCGATGCCGCGCGCTGGCGGACGGCGATTCCACCGCAAGGGTGGCCTGCGCGAGCAGCTTTCCGAGTTGCGGATCGGCGCTGCCTTCGTCCATCAATCGACGGGGAGCCTGAGTCTTTTCCGACTTCATGGCACTAGCCCCCGTTTCTCGGCCACGCGCCGAAACTCGCGCCGCGCATGAAACAGGCGCGTCCACACGGTTTCAAGCTTGCAGCCGACTTTCTCCGCAATCTCCTCGCCGGTCCAGCCTTCCAGCTCGAAGAGCGCAAAAACCTCGCGCTTCTTGGGGGCCATGTCGGCCAGAATGTCGCCCACCGCAAGGGATGTCTGCGCCGACGAAACCTGTCTCTCGGGGGTGGCGGTCACGACCATCTCGTCGGATCTCTTGCCAAACAACGTCTGCAGGGCACCGCGCACGCGCACGCGGCGGTGTCGGTCGGAAACGGCGCGCGCCGTGATGCGGTACAGCCACGTGCGGATCTGGCCTTCCTTGAAGTCGCCCAGCTTGCGAAACGCGACGATGAACACGTCCTGGCAGACATCCTCGACTTCGGCGCCTGACGCGCCGAGACGTTTGGCGACCCGGTAGACGAAATCGAAGTTCGCCTCGTACAACACCTTCCAGGCCGGCTCGTCGCCCGCCCGGCAGCGTTCGAGCAACGAAAAGTCCGGTGTGCTCTGGGCTATGGCAGCATCCAAGGGTTTTTCATCCAATCCTGAAGGTTGAATGTCGGAGGACCGAAAAACCTTCATCATTCTGCTGGCCACCCTGTTTTTGACCAAAGCTTGCTACGCGCGCAAGCGCGCGCCGTATTGCTGCTCGTAGTACTCGCGGTACGCGCCGCTGCGGACGCGCTCCCACCACGCCCGGTTGTCGCCGTACCAGGCCACGGTCACCGCCAGGGCCTCGTCGAACGCATGCCGTGGCTTCCAACCCAGCTCGGCGCGAATCTTGGCCGAGTTCATCGCGTAGCGTCGATCGTGGCCGGGACGATCCGGGACGTGCTTTATCAGCGCTTCACTCGCGCTGGTGTGGCGCAAGATGGCGCGCACCACGTCCAGGTTGGGCCGCTCGTTCTCGGCGCCGATGTTGTAGACCTCGCCCGCGCGCCCACGCGCGAGCACGAGATCGATTGCCTCGCAGTGATCCTCGACGTGAATCCAGTCGCGCACGTAAAGGCCATCGCCGTACACCGGCAACGGCTTGCCCTCGAAGGCGTTCAAGATCATCAGCGGGATCAGCTTCTCGGGAAACTGGTAGGGCCCGTAGTTGTTCGAACAGCGGGTGATGACCGCGTCCATCCCGTGGGTATGGTGAAACGCCGCGACCAGGTGATCCGCGGACGCCTTGCTGGCCGAATAGGGGCTGCGCGGCGTGATCGGTGTGGTTTCTTCAAACGCGCCGGTGGCCGACAGCGAGCCATAAACCTCGTCGGTGGACACCTGCACGAAGCGCCGCACCCCTGCGGCGCGCGCCGCTTCGAGCATGCGCAGCGTGCCGACGACGTTGGTGTCGATGAACGGCTCGGCCGACAGGATGCTGCGGTCGACGTGGCTTTCGGCGGCGAAGTGAACGACTGCTTCAATGCGATGTTCTGCCAACAAACGCTGCACCAGCGCGCCGTCGCGAATATCGCCCTTGACGAAGACGTGGCCCTTGTCGTCTTTAAGATCGACGAGGGATTCCAGGTTGCCGGCGTAGGTCAGCGCGTCCAGGTTGACGACCACGTCGCCAGGACGCTTGCGCCGACATAGCCGCACGTAACACGATCCGATGAATCCGGCACCTCCAGTGACGAGCACATTCACGACGACAGAATCCCGGATCAGCCGATTCCGTGCAAGGGGCCCCCCGACGCGAACAGGCGGTCGACGCGCTGGGTGACTTCGCGGTCCTCGATGAGGGGCGGCGCGTGATGCGGCTTGCGGCGCGCATCGATCAGCAGCGCGCCCCGGCAGCCCCAATGTTTGTGCTGCGTGAAGGCACCGATGCCACGAATGTCGACCGCCGGATTCGAGCGCGTGAACGTGACCCAGAGGAAGTTGTTCAGGTTCCGCGCCGTAAACTCACTGTCATCGACGATGACCACGAGCGCAAATTGATTGATCGGGTCCGCCTCGTCAAAGCTCCCGCAGAAGCGCGCGAAGCCGTCTGCCGCCCCACTGGCTTCCGGCAAGCACGCAGGGCCACGCACGGCCAGCACCCCAGGCAGGCACAGTCGCGCATCTGCAAAGCCATCGGGCAGATGCAGGCCGGCAGGAATTGTCGACGGCAGCACGCGGCGCGGCTGACCCACCGCCGCGATGACGACTTTGGATCCCTGGTTCAAGCCCGCACCGGAGTAATCGAGCGTGTCGATCGTTGTGCGCGTCTGAAAGTGCAGATCGCGGGTGAAGTCAACGCGCGCCAACACATGTTGCAGGAACGCGCTGGTGTCGTGAATATCAAGGCGCGGATCGTCCTCGGTGGCGGCGATGAACAGGTACTTCGCCAGCGAAAGCTGACCCTGCCCAAGAATGGCGTTCGCTTGAGTCAAGAGTTCCTGCGGCGCGCTGCGCTTGGCGTATGGCGTGTAGCGCTCGCTGCCGATGGCCAGCAGCAGCGGATGCACGCCGGTGGCATCGACCGCGTGGACGGCCTTGACGCCGGGGAGCACGGTTGGAATCACGGGGCCCGTCAGTTCGTGAATCAGCGCGCCGAAAACGCTGTCCTCCTGCGGGGGGCGCCCAACCACGGTGAACGGCCAGATCGCACCCTCGCGGTGGTAGATGCGCTGCACGCGCAGCACCGGAAAATCGTGAGCAAGGCTGTAATAGCCGAGGTGGTCGCCGAACGGGCCCTCGGGCTTCTGGTGATCGGGATCCACGTAGCCAACGATGGCAAAGTCTGCATCGACGGCGATCGGCAGCGATCCCGGCTCCTTTTGGTCAGCGAGGCGCACCCGGCGTCCACCGAGCACGCCAGCAAAGGCCAGCTCACTCAAGCCCTCGGGCAGCGGCATGACGGCGGCCAGGGTCATCGCAGGCGGACCGCCGACGAAGGCGTTGACCCGCAGTTGCTCGCCCCGCTTGATGGCCGCGGCGTGGTGAACGCCAATGCCGCGGTGGATCTGGTAGTGCAATCCGACTTCCTGGTCAGGCTCGTACGTGCCCCCCGAAAGTTGGATGCGGTACATGCCGAGGTTCGAGTGACGCGGCCCCCGGCGCTCGGGATCTTCCGTGTAGATCTGCGGCAGGGTGATGAACGCGCCGCCGTCGTCGGGCCAGCTCTTGAGTTGCGGCAGTTCGCGCACCGTCGTCTGATGGACGAACACCGGCCCGCCGCCAACCTTGCGCGGCACGGTCTTGAGCGCGGCAAGCGGCGTCCCCAGGTAGCGCAACGGGCGCTTGAAAAACACGCCCGGGTCGACTTTTAGTTCGACCAGGCGGGCGACACTTTCCAGGGTGTCGCGGAACATGAAACGAGCGCGCGCGATGGTGCCGAATAGGTTCGACACCATGGGAAACTTGGTTCCGCGGACACGCGCGAAATACAATGCCGGGCCACCGGCGGCGTGGACGCGGCGCTGGATCTCCGCCGCTTCCAGATTGGCGTCGACCTCGGCCTCGATGCGAACCAACTGCTTGGTCCGCGCCAGATCAAGCACGCACCCTTTGAGTGAAGAGTAACCCATCGAGGCATTCCTACCCTGCGGGTGCCGCCATCACAACGAGCCCGGTTCGTCGACGCCGGGTTTGGACATGGCTACTCGCTGACCACCTTCAACTTGCTGCCGCCGCCGATGGTGTCCGAAAAAAAGTCGTTGCCCTTGTCGTCCATGACGATGAACGCTGGGAAGTCTTCGACTTCAATTTTCCACACGGCTTCCATGCCGAGTTCTGCGTACTCGAGAACGTCGACCTGCTTGATGCAGTCGCGCCCCAGGCGTGCGGCTGGCCCGCCGATCGAGCCCAGGTAGAAACCGCCGTGCTTTTTGCACGCTTCCGACACCTGCGACGACCGGTTACCTTTTGCCAGCATCACCATGCTGCCGCCATGCTGCTGAAACAGATCGACGTAGGAGTCCATGCGCCCGGCCGTCGTCGGTCCGAACGATCCCGACGCGTGCCCCTTGGGCGTCTTGGCCGGTCCCGCGTAGTAGACGGCAAAGTCTTTCATGTACTGCGGCATGCCCTGCCCGGCTGCGAGGCGTTCCTTGATCTTGGCGTGGACGATGTCACGCGCGACGATCATCGGCCCGGTCAGCGACAACCGCGTCTTGACCGGATGTTTGGACAAGGTCGCGCGGATCTCGTTCATTGGGCGACGCAAGTCGATGCGAACAACTTCGCCGCCGAGCGCGCTTTCGTTCACCTCGGGCAAATACTGGCCGGGGTTCATCTCGAGTTGTTCGAGGAAAACCCCGTCGCGCGTGATCTTGCCCAGCGCCTGCCGATCGGCCGAACACGACAGCGCGATGGCCACGGGACACGACGCGCCGTGGCGGGGGAGCCGGATCACGCGCACGTCGTGGCAGAAATACTTGCCGCCAAACTGCGCGCCGATGCCGGTCTTCTGCGCCAGCGTCAACACCTCCGCCTCGAAAGCTGGGTCGCGAAACGCACGGCCCAGCTTGTTGCCTTCCGTCGGCAACGAGTCGAGCGCCTTGCACGACGCGAGCTTGGCAACCTTCAGTGAGTACTCGGCCGACGTGCCGCCGATGACCACCGCGAGGTGGTAGGGCGGACAGGCCGCCGTGCCGAGCGACCGCAGCTTGGCGTCGAGAAATTTCAACATGCTGTCGTGGTTCAAGACCGCCTTGGTCTCCTGGAACAGGTAGCTCTTGTTCGCCGAGCCGCCGCCCTTGGCGATGAACAGGAACTTGTAGGCGTCGCCGTCGTCAGCGTACAGCTCGATCTGTGCCGGCAAGTTGTTCCCCGTGTTCGCTTCCTGCCACAGATCGAGCGGCGCGAGCTGCGAGTAGCGCAGATTCGAGGTGGTGTACGTGTCAAACACGCCGCGCGCGATCGCTTCCTCGTCCCCGCCGCCCGTGAACACGAACTGGCCCTTCTTGCCCATGACGATGGCCGTCCCGGTGTCCTGGCACGACGGGAACACGCCCGCAGAGGCGATGTTCGCGTTCTTGAGCAGTTCGAGCGCGACGAACTTGTCATTCACCGTCGCCTCGGGATCGCCGAGAATCTTCGCCAGTTGCTGCAAATGCGCCGGGCGGTAAAAATGTGCCACGTCGCGCATGGCTTCACTGGTCAAGCGGCTCAGCACCGACGGTTCGACGCGCAGGAAGGTCTTCCCTAGCGCTTCAAACGTGGACACGCCCTCCCTGGTCACGAGGCGGTACGGGGTTTCGTCTTTGCCAACCGGCAGCGGGGTTTGAAATTGGAAGTCGCTCATGGCGGGCGGCAGTTTACCCCGGTCTTCGCCCCCGAGGGTCATGGACAAATCTTCAGGCCAGGACATCCTTGACGACGGTCCCGTGTACGTCGGTCAGCCGAAACTGGCGACCCTGGTAGCGGTACGTCAGGCGCTCGTGATCGATGCCGAGGCAATGCAGGATCGTCGCCTGCAAATCGTGAACATGCACCGGCTTGTCGACGACGTTGAAGCCAAAATCGTCGGTGGCACCGTGGACGTACCCGGGCTTGATGCCGCCGCCGGCCAGCCAGAGTGAGAACGCCTTGCCGTGGTGATCGCGGCCGTACTTGACGCGGCTGGCGCCGCCTTGCGCGTAGGGTGTGCGGCCGAATTCGCCGGCGAAGATCACCAGCGTGTCGTCGAGCAGGCCGCGCTGTTTCAGATCCTGCACCAGTGCGGCGGCTGGCTGATCGGTGTCCTTGCACACGCCCGGCAGCAGGTCGTGCAGCGAGCCGTGGTGGTCCCAGCCGCGGTGATAAAGCTGCACGAAGCGCACGCCGCGCTCCAGCATGCGGCGCGCCAGCACGCAGTGGCGCGCGAAGCTGCCCGGCCGAATGGCGTCGGGACCGTACATGTCCATGTCGCGCTTTGATTCGTGCGACAGGTCGGTCAGGTCGGGTACCGACGATTGCATCCGGAAGGCCATCTCGTACTGCGAGATGCGCGTTTCGATGTCCGGATCACCCACGCGCTCGAATTCAAGACGGTTCAACGCACCCAGGCCGTCGAGCATCTTGCGGCGGCGCGCGCGCGTCATGCCCGACGGATCGTTCAGGTATGGAATTGGCTCCAGCGAGCCGCGCAGCTGCACGCCCTGGTGCCGCCCCGGCAAGAAACCCGAACCCCACAGCCGCGCCAGGATGCCTTGATCGGCCGAGGCCTTGGCGGGCACGGAGCACATCACGGTGAACGCGGGCAGATTGCCGTTCTCGGTGCCAAGGCCGTAGTCAACCCACGCGCCCATGCTGGGACGGCCGGGTTGCTGGCTGCCGGTTTGCAGGAACGTGATGGCCGGATCGTGGTTGATGGCCTCGGTGTGCATCGATCGGATGATGCAGATGTCGTCGACCACCTTCTGCGTGTAGGGGATGAGTTCGCCGAGCTTCGTGCCGTTCTTGCCGCACGCGTTGAACTTGAACTTGCTCGGCTGGATCGGCAGGCGGGCCTGGCCGCTGACCATGCCGGTGATGCGCTGGCCGCGGCGTATCGAGTCCGGCAGATCCTTGTCGAACATGTCGTCGAGCAGGGGTTTGTGATCGAACATTTCCAGATGCGAGGGTCCGCCCGACATGAACATGCAAATCACGCGCTTGGCCTTGGGCGCGAAGTGAGGCAGTCCCGGCAAGCCGGCGTGCGGCGAAGTGGTTGCCGACGCCAGGGCCTGTCGCGGCAGCAGGTGGGCCAGTGCCGCGGTGCCGATGCCGAATCCGGCGCGCGCGAGCAGGCCGCGGCGGGAAAAATCGAGCGTGTGGTGTTTGCAAGTCATGGTTTCCCTTTCACCCCTTGGTGACGCTTTCGTCGAGGTTGAAGATCAGGCCGGCGAGGGCCGCGGTGGCAGCCAGCTCGCGTTCGGAAACGTTCGCGTGCGCGACGGAGGTGCCCACCTTCACGAACGCCGCGGCGCCCTTGGCGTCGGTGCGAAACGAAACGCGGAACCAGTCCAGCGTGCGCGACAGTTGCTTCACCTCGTCGGCAGACGGTTGCCGCCCCGTCGCCAGGCGAAACCCGTAGGCCAGTCGCTCCGCGTCGGTCGAACCGCCCTCGGCCAGCATGCGCAGGGCCAGGTGACGTGCCGCCTCGACCGCACCGGGCTCGTTCATCAGCGTCAGCGCCTGCAGCGGCGTGTTGGTGGCCGAGCGGCGCGCGGTGCAGACCTCGCGATCGGGCGCGTCGAACGTTCCCATCACCGGGTGCAACACCGTTCGCTTCCAGAAGGTGTAAAGGCTGCGGCGGTACAGATCGTCGCCGCTGCTGGTGATCCATTTTTCGCCCGGGTAATCGCCCTGGACGATGATGCCCTCGTACAGGCGTTCGGGCTGGTACGGGAACACGCTGGGTCCGCCCGTGCGGTGGCGCAGCAGGCCGCTGCTGGCGAGCAGGTGATCGCGAATCATTTCAGCGGTCAGCCGCGTGCGCGGGCCACGCGCGAGCAGGCGGTTTTCTGGATCGCGTTCACGCAAAGCCAGCGCCGTGGGATCCGACGCGGGCGTCGCCGATTGCTGCCGATACGTGGCGGACAGCGCAATCCCCCGCAACAGCGCCTTGATGTTCCATCCGCCGTCGACGAATGAACGCACCAGCCAGTCGAACAGTTCGGGATGGCTGGGATATTCGCCCTGTGCGCCGAGATCCTCGACCGTCTTCACGAACCCGACGCCGAACATCTGTGCCCAGATGCGGTTAACGACGACCCGTGCGGTCAGCGGGTGATCGGGCTGCGTGAGCCAGCGGGCAAGGCCAAGTCGATTTTTCGGCGCGTCCTTCGGCCACGGCAGTAGCAGTGACTCGGGAACCCCCGGTTCCACTGCGTCGCCGGGCGCGTCGTACAGGCCACGGACAAGGACGTGCGCGGGGCGCGGCGTGGGTAACTCGGCCATGACCATGACGGTGGGATAGTTGCGTTGCAGAAGGACTCGCTGCGCGTGCAACCGATCCCAGCCGGCCGCCGCCCAGCGGTATTCGGTATCGGCGGCGCGCAGCACCAACTCGCGCACCTGCGTCGCGCGTTGACGGGCCTCGTCGTTCGCGGCGGGCGTGGCCAACCAGCGGCGCAGTCCGTTCCTCGTCCAGTCGGACACCTCCTCCGCACCGAGGGCGCGGCCGAACGTGCGCAGGTCAGCAATCTCGCCCGCAAAGATCTTGTCGCCAGTTGCGGTCGACGCTCCCAGCAACGCTGGTACGCCGATCCGGCTCCGCTTCCCGGTGGAGTTCTTGGACGTCGGATGCAGGCCGTCGTACAGAGCCCTGGTCTGCGTCTCCTGGCCATCGATAAAAAACCGGACGCCCGCCGCGTGAGTCCCTCCGTCGTAAGTGACGACCAGGTGGTGCCACTGGTTCGGTGCCATCGCGTCCGTGGCGCGCGCCTGCAACGCGTACATCGGCCAACGCTTCGACAATCGCAGTTCAAGTTCGCCGGTCGCGGTGATGCGCACCTCGCTGCCGAGACCATGTTGCTGCGACGTCTTGTCTGTGCGGTAGTCCATCGTCGACAGCAGAGGGGCGTCGCCTCCCTGCCAGTTGACCCAGATGGAAAACGACCACGCATCCGAGATCCACAAGTCGGGCTGGTTCTTGCCGAAGGGCATGCCCGCCTTGCCATCGAAATGGGCGCGCGTTCCAAACACCGGATGCGCTGGAGCCGCGTGTGCCTTGCTCGCCATCGCTTCAAGTTCGTACACCGTGCCCTCGGGGAGAACCTTGGCGACACCGTCAGTCGTTGTTGCAACGAGGGCGCGCAGGCGCCCGAGCCAGCCGGGCGCAGGCTGCTGGCGTTCCCGATCCGCCACGATCGCATCAAGCAGGCGCGTCTGACCGGCCAGGTCGGCCGTGATGTCGGCGTCCTGTTGTTGCTGCGCGCGCGTCGGTGCCGCGATCATCGGCGGCGCGTTGGCGACCCGCCCGTCCTCGCCCCATTCCGGCACGTTGTTGAAAAACGCGAACATCCGGTAGTAGTCCTTCTGCGCGAACGGATCGAACTTGTGGTCGTGGCAGCGCGCGCACTCCATCGTCAGGCCCATCCACGCCATGCCCAGCGTGCGGACGCGATCCGCGACGTACTCGACGCGGTACTCCTCGTCGATGATGCCGCCCTCTGAATTGATCACGTGGTTGCGGCCGAAACCGGTCGCGATTTTTTGCTCCATCGTGGCGGCCGGCAGCAGATCGCCGGCGAGTTGCTCGGTGACAAACCGGTCGTACGGCATGTTGTTGTTGAACGAGTCGATCACCCAGTCGCGCCAGCGCCACATGGATCGTTCGGTGTCGTTGTTGAAGCCGTGGGTGTCGGCGTAGCGGGCGATGTCCATCCAGTCGCTGGCCATGCGCTCGCCGTAATGGGGCGAAGCGAGCAAGCGATCGACCACCTGGGCGTACGTGGCCTCGCCACGCTTGGCGAGGTCGGCCACGAACACTGCATGCTCTTCGGGCGTCGGTGGCAGGCCGGTCAGATCGAAGTTGACGCGCCGGAGCCACGCCTCGGGTGCCGCCTCGCGTGTCGGCGCGACCCCCGCCTCCGCGTGCAAGGCCGCGACGAAGTGGTCGATCGGCTGTTTGACCCAGGCCGAGTTCGCCACCGCAGGAATCGCTGGCCGCACCGGCGGGATGAACGCCCAGTGCTTCTGGTAGGGTGCGCCCGCGTCGATCCAGCGCCGCAGCAGGTCGATCTGCCCGGCGGTGAGCTGCTTGTGGGTTTCGGGCGGCGGCATGATCTCGTCCGCGCTGCTGGCCAGGATGCGCGTCATGAGCAGGCTTGTCGCCGCGTTGCCCGGGACGATGGCGGCACCGTCGTCGAGCTTGTTCGTGGCTTTTTCCAAGCTGTCGAGCCGCAAGCCGCCCTTCTGCTTGGCCGTCGCGTGGCAGGCGAAGCAGTTCTCGGAAAGGATCGGGCGGATGTCTCGATTGAACTCAATCCGCGCTGGTATCGGAGCCGCAACGGCCATGGCGGCGGCGACCGGATTTGCCGCTCCAGCGGGCAACGCTGCCCCCAGCAGGGCAATCAACGTTCGAAGCATGCGTCACAGTGTAGGCAAAGCGCCGTTTCCGGGCTTGTACCGGATCACCAATTTTTAGTATTATTACCGCATACGCCCATGATCCCCGGATGAGGGATCTTGCGGTGTTCCCCATGCCCGCCGACACTTTTTTCTCGCACATCGGTAGTCCTGCCGCGCTGGGCGCGCTGTTCGACTACCTGCCTGAAGTGTATCTGTTCGTGAAGGATGCGGACCACAAGTTCACGATGGTCAACCAGGCGCTGTGGCGCATGCACGGTTGCCGCTCCGAGGCCGACATGCTGGGCAAGAGCGACTGGGATTTTCACCATCCCGTGATGGCGAGGGAGTACATCGACGAAGACACCCGCATCATGAAATCGGGCGAGCCGCTGGTCGATCAGGTGTGGCTCGTGCCCGGTGCCGACGCACAACCGCGCTGGTACATCTCGACCAAGATGCCGCTGCGCGATGCGAAGGGCCGCGTGATCGGCATCGCCGGCGTCATGCGCGCGTACGAGCATGCCGGTGGCGCGCCGGGCGAATTCCGCCGCCTGGCACCGGCCATCGAACACGTGCTGAAAAAATTCGACCAGCCGATCGAGATCGCCAACCTGGCCCACGAGGCGGGACTGTCGGTCAGTCAGTTCCAGCGCGAGTTCAAGCGGCTATTTCGCACCTCGCCGCGCGACTACGTGATCGAAGTGCGCCTTGCTGCGGCGCGCCGACGCCTGGAAAACACCAGCGATCCGCTGGGCGTCATCGCGCAGGACTGCGGCTTTTACGACCAGAGCTACTTCATCAAGCGCTTCAAGACCGCGACGGGATTGAGGCCCTTGGAATACCGCCGCAAGTTCCACGTCCGCCGTTTCGATCCGAAACAGTAGCCGGAGGCGTGGTGATTTTAGCGCACGGCACCCCCTCACGCTGCGGCGAGATCGATGAAGCCGCGGATCCAGGCCAGGTTGACGCCGTCGCATGCGTCGCGCGCCGCTGCGGTGGTGGTTTCGATCGCCGCGGTGAAGGGCACCCCGCGCCGGAACATGTAGTCGGTCACGCTGCCGTCGTGGTGTTCGATGAGGCCGTCGGCGTCGGTGTACACGCCAACATCGACCTCGGCCTCGCGCATCAGGGGCAAGCTGCGCTCCGCCGAGGCGAGCAACGGCAAGTAGGCCGCGCGATCGCCGAACGCGTAGACGTACGATTGCGCGCCGCCAATCCACGGATCCTGGTGGATATCGAGCGCCGCGGCGGGCGCGGGCAGCTGTTCAAGCTCGGCCCGCAGCGCGCGCGTCTCCTTGGGTCCGCCGCGAAAAAGTTCGTGGCGCAGGAACTTCTGATCCTTCGGCAGCACGTCAATCCACGATCCCGGGAACACCTCGTAGCGCAGGAAATCGTTGTTGGGTTTTTCGCCGCTGCGGTTGTAGCGCGTGCCATCGGTGAAGCCCGACGGGTTGAGGCACGGAAAAATCTCCAGCCCGACGTGGCGCGCACGGGCGTACGCCACCACGTCGTCGAGGTGCTCGAGCAACGTCAGCGGACCGGCGACCTCGTCTCCGTGAAAGCCTGCGGTGATTGTCAGGTAACGGTGGCCGTCGACGTGCGCGTGCAACAGCGGGTAATCGTCGGCACCCTCATGCACGGTCGCGAACGTCCGCACATCGGCAATCTGCCGGTGCCGCGCAAACTGTTCGGCATATCGGCGGTAGTCGACGCCCATGCCTCAAGTTTAAGCCCGCCCGCCATAAAGGTCGCGACAAGCCGCGTCAAACAGTGCCAAGTACTTGTAACAATTGGCTGCTGCGTGGCCCGGTCGGCGCGGCCACCAGGCGTCGGCCGCCGCTTGGCCCGTCGGTTTCGATGCGAATGATCAGGTGGTCCGCGGGCAACGCGGCGGTAAATCGATCCGCCCACTCGATCGCCACGGCGGCGCGGTCGAACGCCTCGGCCAGGCCGAGTTCCAAAAGTTCAGCCGCGTTCTTGATCCGATAGAAGTCGACGTGAACCAGCGGAACCCGACCCGGGTGCTCGTTGCACAGCGCGAACGTGGGACTCGCGACGTGCCGCGACGACGGTACGCCCAGGCCACGCGCCAGGCCCTGGGTGAACGTCGTCTTGCCGCTGCCGAGTTGCCCGACCAGGGCCAGAACATCGCCGACGGCCATCGACGAGCCAAGCTTCTCGCCCAGGCGCTGCATGTCCTCGGCGGTGGCAGCAATCATTGATGGCATCGTCATGTCGTATGAGCGCCCAGGGCGGCGAGCAGCTTACGCGGAAAATCGAACGGTGGTAGCTTCCGGGCAAATGTTCACTGGAGTTATCACCGCGTTGGTCACGCCGTTTCGCAACGGTGCCGTCGATGAGACCGCCCTGCGGGGCCTGGTCAACGAGCAAATCGCTGCCGGCATCGACGGACTTGTTCCCGTGGGAACGACCGGCGAGTCACCCACGCTGACGAACGAAGAGCACCTCCGCGTCATCAAGATCGTCTTCGAGGAAACGCGCAAGCGCGTCCCGGTGATTGCGGGCACGGGCGCCAATTCGACCCAGGAAGCGATTGAACTTTCAGCCGCCGCCAAGGCGATCGGCGTCGACGGCATGTTGCAGGTGACGCCGTACTACAACAAGCCGACGCAGGACGGCCTTTACCGCCACTTTCAGGCCATCGTCGATGCGGTACACCTGCCGACGGTCGTATACAACGTGCCCGGACGCACCGGCTGCGACCTGTTGCCCGAAACCGCCGAGCGCCTGTGCGACTTGCCCGACATCGTCGCCATCAAGGAAGCAACCGGCAACCTGCAACGCGCGGCGCAGATCATCGCGCGCTGTGGCGACCGCCTGGTCCTGCTTTCGGGCGACGACGCGACGGCGTTTCCGTGCTTCACGATCGGTGGGCGCGGCGTGATCTCGGTCGTGTCAAACGTGGCACCGGCCGATTTTGCCGGCATGTGGGACGCCTACGTCGCGGGTGACCTCGCGCGGGCGCGCGCGCTGCACTACAAGACGTTCCCACTGTCCGAGGGCTTGTTCATCGAGGCGAACCCGATCCCGGTGAAGTGCGCGCTGGCGATGATGGGCAAGATCGCCGACGAGATCCGCGCGCCGCTGTACCCCATGACCGGTGCCAACCGCGACAAGATCAAGAAGATCCTCGTCGACGGGAAACTCATCTAGGCAAGAGGCGCGAACGTGGCGACAAGAATTGGCGTCATCGGCGCTGCCGGAAAAATGGGCCGGGCCATCGTGCGCGCGATCGTCGGCCTGCCGGGCGCGACCCTGACCGCTGCCGTCGAACGCACGGACAGCCCGGATCTCGGCCAGGACGCGGGTGCGTTGGCCGGCATCGCGGCGGCGGGCGTGTCGATCACGGCGGGAACGATCGCGGCCGGCGTGGCCGACGTGTGGATCGACTTCTCGTCGCCCGCGGGGTCGGTTGCGAACGCGGCGGCGGCGACAACGACAGGCGCTCGCATCGTCATCGGCACGACGGGCTTGTCGGCCGGAGACAAGGCTGCCGTCGCGGCCTCGGCGAAAAAGATCGGCATCGTGCTGGCGCCGAACATGTCGGTGGGCGTGAACGTTCTGCTCAAGTTGGTCGCCGACGCAGCGGTTGCGCTTGGCCCAGGGTACGACATCGAAATCGTCGAAACGCATCACCGCCACAAGCGCGACGCACCGTCCGGCACCGCGCTGCGGCTGGCCGAAGCCGCCGCCGATGCGACCAAGCGCGACCTTGGCCAGACGGCGCGCTACGAGCGCAAGGGCGACCTCGGCCCACGCCCGGCGACCGAGATCGGCATCCAGACGTTGCGCGGTGGCGACGTCATCGGCGACCACACGGTGTTTTTCTTCGGCGACGGCGAGCGCATCGAACTGACCCACAAAGCGTCCTCGCGCGACACCTTCGCCGTCGGCGCCGTCCGCGCCGCGCTATGGGTGGCACAAAAGCCGCCCGGCCTCTACGACATGCGCGCGGTCTTGGGGTTGGGGTAAGCGATCTGGCGACCAACGACTTCCCATCAACCAACGTTCTTACGTGAAGGGAAGATCAATCTGCTTCTTCTTGTCGGTGCGAACGCTCGTGGGGGGAGGCGGCTCGTCGGTGCCGAGAACAGATCGTCTTCGATCCTCGGTCCACCCTTGTTCAAAGCGCAGTCGACCGCCATCGAGATACTCGCGTTCCCGATCAAAGCAGATCCAGCGGCGGCCAAGATTCTCCGCCACCTCACCCGTGGTACAAGATCCAGCAAACGGATCAACGACCAAATCATTTTCGTCCGTGAGAAACCGGACAAAGAAGGCTGGCAACTGGGGCGGAAACCGTGCCGGGTGTGGACTCAGGCCCTCTTCCTTGCAGCGAACGAAGTATCGGCTGTTCGCATCATTGTTGCCCATTGAGAGAAGGTTGCCGGGAATAGCGCCGCCATTGTCAGTGAACTTGGCAGTGATGTGGTGCCCACTGGGACGAACCTTAGGTCGATAGCCCCTTCGCAACAAGCGAGCCATGTCGGGGCTGTATGGTTGGAGAACGCGCCTGTTATCTGCCTTGGGAAAGTGGCTTTTCGAGAACCACCAGATGTATTCGACCGAATCCTTGACCCTGATTTTGCGTACGGTGACCCATTCGGCAGGAGCTGGAAGTTTTGCGGGGTTGTACCAGAAAAATTCCTGCGCTAGATGGAACTTCCCTTCGCGAACGATCCGAACCGGCGTTTCCAAGTGGCAGATCGAACGTGTTGGACTTCCCTTGCGCCAACTTCCACCGAGATTCAGAACAAACGATCCATCTGGCTTTAGTATTCGCCAAATCTCTGGAACAAATTTAAGAAGCCAATCGACATAATGATCTTGGTCAACGTTCCCATACTTTTTCTTAAAATGAAGAGCGTATGGTGGCGACGTCAACACTAGGGACGCTGACTCGGTTGCGATCGATGCGAGCCCGGACTCGGCGTCCGCGCAGTATGCAGACCCGAGAGATGTCGATATCGTCGGAGACAGCCCCGACGTGACAACGGTGCTAAGGTGACCCTTCACTTTTTTCTTCCAGATCCTCGATCGCAACGATCATGCTACCTCGCCAAAATCCTCCCGGCTGAGATGGGACGTGTTGCATGATCACCAGTCGCTCCGGATCCTGCGGTCGCCGGTCAAGGTGACGAGAAGCAATGTGAAGAAACTTCCACCTGCCGGTTCGATTAAATAAGCAAGCGGAGAGAATATCGAAATGCCCGACGGCATAGCCTCTCGTCGGCGTCCCGTCCATGGAGTTGCGGGTCTTCTGCAACTCAACCCTGATTGGACCGTCGGTCGGCGCCTTCGCGCTGAGACTCCTGACGTTCTTGCATTCGACGACGATCTTTCGGTGACCCACTTTCAAGACAAAATCAGGTTTTCCGTCTTCGTCCGGCCAATCGACCTTCAGGATCTTCTTCTGGTTTTCAGGACCCGTGAGGTCGCGAAAGAGCATCAGCTCGGCCAATTTCCCTTTGACGTCGACCTTCGCCCGAAACCCATGGCTCACTGCTTCCACAATGTCCTCCGCAGTAACCCGCCAGTCGGTAAGCAGTTGCTGGGGTTCGGCCGCGAGCAGCGCTTGGGGGCTGGTTCCAAGCGCCGCTGCGACTTCCAGGAGAACTTCAACCGTGACGTTCTGCTCCCCACGTTCAATGCGGCCAATATAGGTGAAATGGCGGTCGGCTCGTCGCGCCAGCTCTTCTTGGGACCAGCCGCGGCCCTCCCGCAAAGTCCGGACGCGCTGCCCGAGAGCAGCGAGCAGCGTCGTTGTGTCCACACGGCGAGATTCATCTTCACGACCTTTTAGTCTAGAGACTATAAGTCGTATTTCAAGAGAA
>CAYSKR010000222.1:0-6518 GCA_964431675.1 uncultured Myxococcales bacterium | reverse complement strand
CCTCGCGGATGTTGGCCAGTGCAAGGCGGCGCGACTTGCCTTGGCTGATGCAGCCAGGGATTAGCGGGCACTCGGCCACCAGCTAGCCGTCCTCGCCTGGATGTAGCACCACGGGTAACTTCATAGTGTTGATAATACTCTCCGGGGTGCTGCGGTGCCATGATCCCGGCAACCCTTCGGGCAACCCTGCCGGCATCCTTACAGCCCGAGTCCGTCTTCGCCCGGCCGCGTGACTCCGCGCAGCACCGCGCGCGTCGCGATTGCGAACTTTCCGGTCAGCGGATCGTGGACCTGCTGCTCAAGCGAGATGGGGCCGACGCCGAGCGCGTAGGTGGTGCGGGTGACGCGGCCCGGGTTGGTGCGCGTCTCCTCGACAGTGGCGCAGTTTTCGAACGTGCCCGCGGTGACGGTGACCGATCGTCCAACGCTGACGATGCGCGCCTTGCCCGCGCTGATCACCCACTCGGCCCCCGCGCGCACCGGCGAACGCAGGATGAAGTCACCGACCGAGAAACCGTCACGCCGAGCAATGCCTTCGGGTGACAGCGCGTAGTAGATGCGGTCGGCCCCCGCCGCAATCACCACCGAGTCCGCGGTTCGTTCGGTGACGGAATAAACCGCCAGGATCTGCTGCCCGGCACTGTCGACATCGTAGGCCCACTTCCAGCCCGATTGCAGCGGATAGTAGGCAGTGGCATCCTCGGGCGGTGGCGTCGGCGCGGTGAAGAGCGGCACCGTCTTGCCCGCACACCCGAATGCCATGCCGCAGCACACAAGCCATGCCAACCCGCGTCGGTGCATTGTGCCCCACCATGCCCTGGTTTTGGCGTTGCAGGCCACGGCAAAACGAGTACACCCTCAAAAAACTGAGGGGTGCCTGGGAGGGTTTGCCCAGGTTTCGGCACTTTACGTCTGGCACGACTTTTGCTTTTATTGCTGATGGGCCTCTGGGCCAATTTGCCATGACATCGAAAGTCATCTTTGCCACCGTCCTTTACCTCGGTGCCTTCGCGCTGCCGGTGGATCGCGCGGCGCATGCGCAGGCGGCTTCAACGCGTGGCGGCACAACGGCTGAAATGGACCGTCTGCGGGCGGATCTGGAAAAGGCCAACAGCGATATTCAGATCCTCAAGCGTTCACGCCGGGGAGTGCGAGACGACTACCGATTGCGCCAGCGCATGGCGGATGCCGAGACCCTGGCGCGCCGATTGACCCAGGCCGAAGCCGCCTTCCGGCGCGAACGCGGCGATGGCAGCCCCGCCACCGGTGCGGCGCTTTTCGCGGCGTCGCCCGCTGCCGGCCCCGGCGATGGCCCGGTGGAGCTCGTGGCCAAGGCCGACCTCCTTGACGACCAGGCCCGCCGCCTTGCATTCGAAGCCGAATCTCTCGCGCAGGTCGCGGGACAGATGCGCGGTCGGCAGAGCCTGCGCCGCCGTGCCGGGCTGCTCGAACGGGATCCTTTCATCGGTCTTGATGCTTCCCGCCGAAACATGGCCTTGACCACTCGGCCCAGGTTGAGCCCGTCGTCTGGTGAGTTGGGCGGTGCCGCACCAGCTTTCGGTGCGCCAGTGGCGGACACTTCGGCTACCCGCACGGCCTCGCCATCTGGAGCTGCCCCGCCATCTGCCGCTGCCCCGCCCGCCGCGCCGATGGGCGCGCCTGGATCAGCCGCCACTTCGGTGCCGTCGCCCGCACCGGCCGCTCCGGCCGCAAGGGTTGAGTCGCAGCCGCAGACTGTGACGTCCCAGCTTCGCACGTTTCTCGATCCGCAAACTCTGGCGGAGATCAAGACCATCGAGTCCTCGGGTAAACCGCTCGCGGACGTGGAGGCGCTTGAGAAGGCCGCCGCGGCCTTGCGCGTCCGAGCGGCGGCGTTGCAAGCGCAGTCGCGGCAGTTGCGCTGGCGCGCGAGGCCCTGAAGCTCGACCGCGCCACCTATTCGGTGAGGCCGCAGCAGCGTTGTACACTGCGCGACGTATGGTGCGTTCTTGCGCTCTCGGGTTGGGCGCGCTGCTATTGCTTATCGGCGACTCGCGGCCCGTCAACGCCGCCTTCGCGCCCCGCTACGGTCTGCGTCTGGAGGCCGGCGCGGAGCAAGACACCAATCCAACCCGGGTGGAGAAGATTCGAGGTGAGGTTGATCCGGCCGGCGCGCCGCCCGTGCCTTCGGCGCTCTCGCGCTTCGTGGGAACGATCGACATCGCGGCCCCAGTGGCGGCGCGACAGGCGTTCGCTCTTTCCGTCAGCGTGGCGGGCAAGCGGTTTTTCAACGAGACGGCCGCGAGCATTGAAGACGTGCTCATCGCGCAGGCGCAGGCCAGTCACACCGTCACGCTTGGGGCAGGCACCGCTCTGGCGCTGACCGGCGCTTACTACGACGTGTTTCAACCCGCGACCCGGTTCGCGCGGGATTTCCGCTCGACCTCGCCCGCGTTGCGCCTCGACCAGGCGCTGGCTGGCGGGCAACTGAGCCTGGGTGTCGGCCACCGATGGTTTTCGTACAAAGTTTTTCCTGACTACGATTTTGTCGGGCCGACGGCGGCGCTTGGTTATCGCCGCGTCATCGCGGCAAGGGCGGAGCCAGGAAGCGCGGACTGGGACTGGTCCACGGGGCTAAGCATCGAAGCGCGTCGATTCGCCGGACTTGCCTGCAAGGACTCCGACAACTGTCCGCCCGCCCCCGGCACCGCCGCCGTGGACCATCGCAATCGTTTCTGGACCGCGCAGCTCGAACTTAACCGCACGGGAGCATTTCTATTTGGTGGCGGCGCTGCAGCCCAGCTCAATCAGTCGAACGGGTTTGGTGAAAGCTTGTTGCGTGGTCTGTTTCATCTGCGCGCGGTTTTCATGCTGCCGTTCGAGCTTGCGTTGTCGGCGCGCGCCGAAGCCATTCTCACCCACTACCGCGAAAGCATCCCCTTGCAGCGCCATGCCATGACCGGCGTCCCGCTCGTGACGATCGAGGACGAGGGCCGCAGCACGGTCCGCGTCGAGCTGGTTCGGCCCGTCGGTTCCCACTGGGAGGTCGGCGCTCGCTACACGCTCTATTCGAACGCGCTGCTCCGGCCGATCGACGTCAGTTACCGTCGCCAGACCGCGCTGCTTTTCGTGGCGTTCGCGCTCGAGCAGTGACGTCACTGACCGCGGTAGGCGATCTGCACCGTCACGCCCTTGTAGAAGTCCGTGGCTCCGCCCGCGATGCGGGGATCCGGCTTGCCGGGCCGGTTTTCGGAATGCATGTCGAAGACGACGAGTTTGTAATCGAGGATCAGGCGCGCTTCGAGGCCCGGCATGACCATGGGCAATGGCAAGGCGACACCCAGGAATCCATCCGTGCCGCGAAGGGTTGCGTACTTGAAGGCTCCCTCACCGGTGATCTCGCCCGCCTTCAAGATGTGCATGTAGTGGGCGCCGGCCAAAAGCGCGACCGGGCCGATGCGCGCGCGGGCATCGAGGCCTGCCCGCACATGGGTGTAGCTAACGCTCAAAGCCGAAGCTGTGTACGTCGTGCCGGTGCTGTCGGTGAAGGGCGTGAAGCCAAAGCTCGTGCTGCCGAAGGCCACGTTGCCGATCAGGTCGACCGGCGCGACCGGGTAGCGCACCTTGGCTCCGATGTGCCACGAGTTGTAGTTGGTGGCAAAGACTCCCTTGTCGGTGGCGTTGATGGCGCCTTCCGAAACCAGAACCTTGGGCGGCACAAGTTCGAAGTCTGCGGTCACGCCCACGTCAACGGCGTGCAGTCCGAGCAGCGGGCCGAAGAAGTAGTCGGCGGCGAGACCCACGCCCGGGGCCCCGATCTTGGTGTCGTAGTCCTTCTGTCCGCCGGCGAGGTTTTGGTTGTACTTGAATGTGCGAAAGAAGTAGTGGACACCGAAGGCAAGGTCGAGGCCCTTGAGTACACCGATGGTCGCGCCGCCCTCAGCCTCGGCTGAAGCCGAGATCTCGTCGTCGGCATCCTTGGTCTTGGCCTTGCCCTTGGGCTTGGGCTTGGCCTTGCCCTTTTTTGACGCTTCGTCTTCCGAAGCCCGCGCATCGTCCTGGTCACCAGCCACGTCGCTCGCCGGTTCATCGTTCTTGGCAATCCTACCGGTCTTGCCGCCGCCGCCGCCCCCCCCGCTCTTGCCGATGAACGTTGCGAGCTTGTCGCCGGCTTCGCTTTCAACGATGGCAGCCAGTTTTTTCGCGTCGTTTGCGCTCCACGACTCGTCACCCAGGGGCGAACCATCGGGCCCCCGAACCGTGACCTTCGCTTTTGGCTTCTTGCCGCCGCTGACAGCGCCCGCGACGAACGCCACCGCCTTGAGTTCCTTGGCAACCGCAGCGTACGCGTCGGATACCGAGATGAGGCCAAGATCCGCCTCGACCTGCGCGACCTTCTTCTCGGCGATGACCTCGATGCCCGATTGATCTCCGAGCGCGCTGACGACGGCCCGGCGCACCTTGTCCGCGCTAGGGCCTGTGAACTGTTCGACCACGACTCTCCTGCTTTCGGCGTGGGCGACGGACGCTGCGAAGGATGCCACTGCCAGTGCGGCCACGGCTGACGCAAGAAGCTGGCGGTTCATGCTGATCTCCTCGCTCCTCCGGGTTCTTGGTCGATGGGGGAGCCGTTGGTTGGGGAGCACTTTTCTAGTCAAGAGCCCCTGCGGGGTCAAGGTCGGCTTTGGGGCCGGGTTCAGTATTTCGCCAGACCGGTTTCCATCAGCAAGTAGAGCGTGCGCAGGAAGGTTTGCATCTCGGTGGGCGTTGGCAGGCGCACCATCCAGTCGCGCAGCGAGTGCTTGCCATCGATCATGCCGAGGACTTCGCGCGGTGCCGGGCCGAGGCGGAACAAGTCCGGGTTGAAGCGCGGAACCGTCGCGGCACGCGGTCGGTAATCGATCATGGGCAGGAACCGCTGTTCTAAAAATTCGTAGGGCAGGGTCAAAACACCCGCACCGAGAATCTCAAAAGTATCGAGCGTGAGCTGGAACGCGTCGCTTGGCACGCTCGCGCCCCGGTAAAAGCTGAAGCTCCCCTGGCCCCAGGTGAACAGATCGATCACCCGCTCGCGCACCTGCTGCGTGAGCAGGCGCAGGATGTCCAGCGGCCGCAGGATTCCCAGGCCCGCCAGGGTTTCTCCGATCTTGTTCCCGTGGCGTGGCAGGTGCGCCAGCACGTTGCTCAGATCGTGCGGGCGGATGAACCCACGCGCGACCAGGTATTCGCCGAAGCGCTCGGCGGGCAGGCTTGAATTGACCGACGCCGGGGATCCTCGATCGAGGTACACCTCCTTGACGTGCGGGGCGTATTCGAATCGCAAGAGGCCGGTTTCCCCACCCATGGCCAGATCGGTGAACAGGCGCATCGGCGACACGATGGCCAGATCGCCGACCAGGTCGGCAGCGCGTCCCACCGCCGCAGGCATGAAGCTCGCACGCGGCGACTGGGTGTGGATGTCCTTGAAACTCTTCGGCATCGGCGTGGCCGCGAGGGGAACTTCGTATTGGTCGAGGCCGACCAGCGTCGGATTCGACAGGATCTGGCTCCACGCCGGCAGCGCCGCGCTTGTGGCCGGAGCGGTGGCCCGTGCAACCGAGGGCACCTCGGCCTGGCTTTGACCCGGGATGTACTCGTCGATGACGACGTCGACGTCGACGTCAGGCTCGACACCTGCGGCCGTGGCCGATCGGTGGGCGTTCGCCGCGGGGTTGGGCACCGCGGTTGCCATCAAAGGAACCCGCAGCTCCCATGTGCGCACCTGCTCGGCGACGCGCTCGGCAGCGGCCGGGCTGGTGTCGAAGAAATCCTGCGAAAGTTTGCCGAGTTCCGGCGGGCCGACGCGCATCCCGGCGCGAAACAGCAACTCCGCCAGCGCGTCCCGGAATTCGGTGGCGCTGCGGTAGCGATCATCCAGGTTGCGCGCCAGCGACTTGCGCAGGATGTGATCGAGATCGGGTGGCACGTCCTTGAGAAACTTGTCGAGGCGTTCGAGTCGGCCGTCGCGAACCATGAGCAACACATCAAGGTCATTCGCTGCGGTGAACAGACGTTTGCCCATCAGCATTTCGCCCAGCACGATGCCCACCGCGAACACGTCGCTGCGCCCGTCGAGCGGTGCCCCCATCACCTGCTCGGGGGACATGTAGCCGTACTTGCCCTTGAGCGTTCCGGCCTGGGTCTTGGACTCGCGTTGCTGCGCGTGGGCCACGCCGAAGTCGCCAAGCTTCACGTCGCCGCGATGTGAAATGAACACATTGGACGGCGAAATGTCGCGGTGCACGAGGCGCATCGGCTTGCCCTCGGCGTCGTTGGCCTTGTGCGCGTAGTCGAGCGCGTCGAGCACCTCCATGACGATGAACATGCTGATCGGGACGGGGATACGAACGCGCTTCTGCGCGCCCGTCCGCAACAGCGCCAGCGCGTCGAAGCCATCGATGAACTCGAGCGCGATGAAGTACTGACCCTGCTCTTCGCCGAAATCGGTGACCTGGACAATCTTGGGATGCACGAGTTGCGCCGTCAGCTTGGCCTCGTCG
>CAYSKR010000221.1:0-41075 GCA_964431675.1 uncultured Myxococcales bacterium | reverse complement strand
GAAGAGGGGACTGAAACAGTTTTAACCCCAACGCTTTCTGGAGTCCCCTTGCCCGCGAAAATTTGCCCCGTCGAAGAGGGGACTGAAACGAGGGGATCCCGCCGCCGCCGATGATGTCCGTCGTGCCGCGAAAATTTGCCCCGTCGAAGAGGGGACTGAAACTCACGATAGCCCCGGGCACGGCGCGCGCTCCCGCGATCCGCGAAAATTTGCCCCGTCGAAGAGGGGACTGAAACCTCACCGGCAAGCCGGACCTCGCCGGGCATCGCGACCGCGAAAAATTGCCCCGTCGAAGAGGGGACTGAAACACTCTGCCCCACAACGACATCTTGACCCCTGCCGACGCTGTGTCTAAATAGGCGTGTCTTGAAATTCCGCGCTCTTCTCTTTGTTGCCGGGGCATTGGTCGTGATCGGGTGCGGCAGCGACGTGGATGATCGGCCCGCCGTGTGGGGCTACGTCTCTCCGGCCATCGTTCAGCCGAACTGTGCGACCAGCAGTTGTCACTCGCGCGGTGCCGCAGTGGCGGGGCTCGATCTGTCGACCCTCGACAGCGGGTACAATGGTCTGACGAAACTCACGGTGACGCGACCGACGGGTCAGATGGAGCGCAGGCTGGTGCTGCCGGGAAACCCGGCCGAGTCCCGGGCGCTGCACATGCTGCGCGCCGCCAAGGCGAACCGCATGCCTCCGGATCGGCCGCTGGCCGCGGCGGACATCGAACTGTTCGAGCAGTGGATTCTCCTCGGGGCGCAGAAGGATTGATGCACCGCCGCGATTTCTTGGGTTTGGCATTTGCGGCGGCGATCCTGCTGCTTGCGCCCGCCGTGGCCAACGCTTACCCGCAGTGGCAGTTCAGCTCTGGCACCTCGCGCTGCGGGCAGTGCCACTTCGCGCCGGCCGGGACGGGCCTCATCAACGGTTATGGCCGCGACGCATCCGGTGACGATCTGTCGACCTGGCAGGGCAACGGCGGATTTCTTTTTGGCGCGTGGACGCCGCCCAAGTGGCTGGCTCTCGGTTATGACGGACGGCTGGCCTACCTGTCCCACGACGTGGGCGAGCCGCGCGGCGCGAAGCAGGCGGTGTTCCCCATGCAGGCGGACCTGTTCACCCGGTTCGCGTTTGGCGAATCGTGGTCGCTGGCGACCACCGTGGGTTATCGGGGCCAGACGCGCGCTGCCTTGTCCGACGGGCAGGGGACGAACAACGCGCAGCCGGTGGCGGGCACGGCGTTTGCCTCGCGCGAGCACTACCTGATGTGGCGGGCGCAGGCGCTTGGGCCGTACGTTCGGGTCGGGCGATTTTTCGCGCCGTATGGTCTTCGCCTCGCCGAACACATCATGTACGTCCGCCGCGACATGGGCTTCAACCTGCTGCAGGAGAGCTACAACCTGTCGGGCGGCATCGTCCAGAACGAGTGGGAACTGCACGCGACACTTTTCGCCCCGGACGTCGTTCGCCACATGGGTGGCACCGAGAGTGGGTTTGCTGCGATGGGCGAGCGTCGGCTGGGCGACGCATCCGCGCTGGGGTTGCAGACGCGGATCGCGGTGGGCGACGGCGTGCAGAAATACGCTGGCGGCGGATTCGGGAAGACCTACTTCGAGGCGGTCAAGACGTTGCTGATGGCCGAGTTCAATTTCCAGCAGGTCAAGACGACCCCGCGCGCATCGAACCAGGTGATCGGCTTTGCCTCGGCGACGGTGATGCCGTGGAAGGGCGTCTGGGTTGGGCCGTTCGTCGAGATGAAGCAGACCGACCTCGCGATCAAGAATACGTTCACCTCGGCCTACGGCGGTCAGTTCAACTGGTTCCCGTATCCGCACCTTGAATTTGTGGTGCTGGCGCGCTTTCAGAAGCCGTCGGCGGGTGGTGCGACTTTGCTCCCGGCCCCATACACCGCTGGCGATCCTGCGGCCAGCACGCTGCTGGCGTTCATTCACCTGTACCTGTGAGCACCATGGCGACGCCGGCGACGCGAAAAATTCTGCTGACGTTCCTCGGTGCATGCGCCGCGATTGGTGCGTGCGGGACCGAGGAACCGGTGCCTGCCAACCCCACCTGGGTCGCGGACGTCGAGCCGATCTTGCGCGCCAACTGTTTCCACTGCCACGGGGCGAGCGTGGAGTCGATGAAGGGCCCTTTCCGTTGGGACGTGTACGACCCAACATCAATGGAGAACAAGAATGTATTGGGGACGATGCCGCCCACGTGGTTTGCTGAGGGGCGTACCTACGGGCCCTCGATCAGCGCCCGTGTGAACAGAGACGATCTGCTGCGCATGCCTCCCGCACCGGCGACCAAGCTTTCGGATCGGGACATCGCGGTGATCAAGAAGTGGCAGGGCATGGGGTCACCGCAGGGCATGCGCAGCCCCAACAAGAATCCGACGGCCAAGTTTGTCAACGCGGTCCGAACCAAGACCAGCAGGTCCGTCCAAATCTCCATCGACGTGACGGACGCGGATGGAGATCAAGTGTTGGGCAAAGTCGAACTCACCCCGTCGCCGATGAAAAGAGAGTTCATGCTGATGCGCAGCGGGCGGCACGTCATCGAACTCGCTGCGGACGAGTGCAGGTCCGATGCGAGGATCTTCCTCAAAGGCACCCTCTCCGACGGCTTCGTCGCAATCATCGACGCATCTCTGCCCGTTATTTGTCCGCCGTAGCGCGCGGCGCGGCGAGTTTCGACAGATCGACGCCGAGCGCGTGGCTGCAATAGAAGCGCAGCTCGTCGAGGCTGGCCCGAACGTCGGCCATGGCGCGGTGGTGCGTGGGCGGGCGCACGTATTCGATGTGCGGGAACCACGCGTTGAACAGGACGGCCAGCGTGCCGATGTCGATCTGCCGAAAGTGCAGGTGCTGTTCGAGGCGTGGCATGTGTTTGAGCAGGAAGCGCCAGTCGTGCTGCACGGAATTGCCGCACAGGATGCCTTCGCCGGGTGGCGCGTGCGGCGCGATGGCGGCGAGCAGGGCCCGCTCGGCCTGGGCGCGGGTCGTCGTGGTTTTTGCGACGTCGGCGAGGAGGCCGTTGTCGGTGTGAATCTTGCGCACGCGCGCGCTCATTTGTTCCAGCATGTCGTCGGGGGCGGCCAGGACCCGCTCGATCTGCACGATCGGGACCAGGTCGGCACCGGTGACGACGGCGGCGATCTCCAGCACCGCATCGGTGGCTGGGTTGAGGCCCGCCATCTCGATGTCGATCCATACGAGGCGCAGAAGGGACGGCTCGGCCGCCATGCGTTCGACTTTACCTGGACTGGTCGGTCGGAGCGAGCGGCTTCAGGTTTTGCAACGCGCAGGCGATTTCGACGCCGAGCAGGACCAGCAGCCACGACACGTAGATCCACACCAGCACCAGCGGAACCAGTGCCATCGAGCCGTACACGCCCTGGTAGGTGTCGAGCATGGTGCTCTTGGCGAACGAGACGAACAGTCCTTTGGCGCCCTCGAGAGCGAACGCCGACGCCACCGTGCCGATGGCCGCCGCGCGCCAGGTCACGTGGGTGTTGGGCAGCAGCTTATTCGCAGCGACGATCTGACTCAGGTGCCGCCGCATCAGTGATTTTGGGCAACCTGCAAGCGGACGACGCGCGCCGGGGCTGGCTCTCTTGGCGCGGCATCCACCGGCGGTTCGGGCACGTCGCGAAGCGCCGCCTTCCAGTCGGAGAAGCGCCCGCCGCCGCGGGTTGCAACGGCGGCCGCGCGGCCCGCCAGGAATCCGCCCTGCGCCAGGCGATATTCCACCCATGCCCATTTTGGCGACGTCGGACGCACCTCGACCTTGCCGCGGGTCAGGGCGCGCAGCCGAGCGATGCGGGTCTCCACGGAGGCGATGGGCTCGAAGGGTTGGCGGTCGAGCGGGGTGTTGCGTTTGGCCACGAAGGGCGCGATTCCAATAACCAGCTTGCCGGCGGCACGGGCGAGTTCGAGCGAGAAGCGGGCGAGTTCGACGATGTCTTCGGTGGTTTCTCCTGGCAGGCCGAGCATCATGTACACCTTGAGGTGAACAAGGCCAGCCTCCTTGCACAGCGTCGCGGCCTGCAACAGGTGCCGCTCGTTGGTCTTGCGATCGATGAGTTTGCGCAGGCGTTCGGAGGCACCATCGGACGCGGTGGTCAGCGAGCGATAGCCGCCGCGCTTGAGCAGATCGACGATCTCGCGGGTCAGGCGGTCGGCGCGCAGGCTGGAGATTCCGACGCGCCGCCCATCATCGACGAGGCCGCGCAGGATCTCGGGCAGGCCCGGGTGGTCGGTGACGGCGGCACCGACCAGGCCGACCCGTGGCGTGTCTTTGGGAACGAGCGACAGAACTTTGGCTGGAGGCACCAGCCGCATGCCGCCGTTCGTGGATCGGCGCATCACGCAGTAGGTGCAGCCGCGGTGGCAGCCGCGTTCGGGCTCGATGAGGAACATGTCGTGCAATTCCGTGTGCGGGGTGCGGATCTGCGAGAATGCCGGCAGGCGCGCATCGGCGGCCGCCGCGATTGGCGGTGGCGTCTCGCCGTGGATCGACGGCACGTAGTAGCCCGGCACCTGTGCCAGGGAACGCAGCAGGGCACCGCGATCGGATTGCGATCGGACCGCCTCGACCAGCACGGCGATTAGATCTTCACCTTCGCCCAGGATCATCACGTCGGCATAAGGCGCGGCCGGCACCGGATTCGAGAACGTCAGTGGGCCGCCGATCACGATCAAGGGAAAGCGTGCCCGGATCGCGGCCCGCTCCTCGGCGAAAGCCGGAATGCCTGCCAGGTCGAGGCAATCGCACACGCCCGCGATTTCGAGCTCGTAGGCCAGGGAGAAGGCGACCACTGGAAAATCGCCAATGGGGCGGTTGGATTCGTAGGTGCATAGACGTTCGCGCCGTCGCCGCGCGTCCTGGGCATCGTCGGGCAAGAAAGCGCGCTCGGCCGCCACGCCGGGGAGCGCGTTGAATTCGCGGTATATGGTCTGAAACCCGAGCGATGACATGCCGACGTGGTACGGGCTCGGGTACACGAGGGCGAACGTGAGCGCGGCGGGCCGGTGGATCGTCCCCACTTCGTCGGCGAGGCGGCGCTCCCGGAGTTCACGAAACGTGGTCACTTTTGCCCGGTTGGCCCGGCGGGCTCATTCGGGGTCGGACCGCCATCGAGCCCGCGCCACTCGATGGGGGCCAGTTTGGCGAGCGCATCGCGATTGGTTTTCGCATCGCCCACCACGACGATGACCATGCGATCAGGCAACAGATACTTGCGCGCCATCTTGCGCACGTCAGCCCGGGTGACCGCTGCGATCTTGGCCTGAAAGGTATCGAGATCGTGGTCGGGCAAGTCATGCACCGCCAGATTGGCCATCTGTCCCGCGACCTGGCTGATGGTGGCGAAGCGAGCGGGAAACCCTTTGCCGATCTCGTTCTTGACCACCGCGAGTTCCGCCTCGGAAACATCCTCGTCGGCAAGGCGCTTGATCTCGGTCAGGACTTCGGCGATGGCGTCCGCGGTGTGGGTCGCAACGAACTCCCCCCAGCACAGCCACGGGCCGGGCTGACGCCGGGCCTCGAACGCCGAGCTGACGCCGTAGGTCCAGCCTTTCTGCTCGCGCAGGTTCAATTGCAGGCGCTTGAAGCTGCCGCCAAGCAACTGATTCATGACCAGCGCCTTGTGGTAGTCGGGCGTTCGGCGGGGGATTCCGGGCAGGCCGATGCGGATCGACGACTGCGGTGCTCCGTCCTTGTTGACCAGGAAAATCTTGGTGTGGGGCAGGGCGCGCGCGCGCGGAACCGCCGGAGCAACCACCGGTGATGCCTTCCACCCGCGCAGCAAGGGCTCGATTTTCGCGCGCACGTCCGCCTCGGTGATGTCTCCCGCGACGATCAGCACGGCGTTGTTGGGTCGATAGAATTTCTGCCAGAACTTGCGCAGGTCAGTGGCGGTGATGCGCTTGACCGACTCCACGGTGCCGCTCGCTGGCCAACCGTAGGGGTGCTTGTCGCCAAACAATGCGCGACCAAACGTCAGCGTCGAAACCTGCGGCGCGCTGTCCTGGCGGCGCGACAGAGCCCCGAGGAGGTTGTCGCGCACGCGGGCGAACTCGGTTTCATCGAACGCCGGGTTCGCAAGGACGTCGGCCCATACTTCCAGCGCGGCATCGATGTTATCTGTCATGGCCGACACCGACAGTGACGAGGCATCGAACCCCGATCCAGCCGACAGCGTGGCACCCAGGGACGCGATCTCGTCGGCGATTTGCAAGGCACTGCGCGTCTTGGTGCCTTCGTCGAGCAGGTCGGCCACCAGATCGGCGAGGCCAGCCTTGCCCGCCGGATTCGCGGCGGCACCGGTCTTGATGTCAAGTTCGACCTTCACCAGCGGCCAGGTGTGCGATTCGGCCAGGATGACCCGCAGCCCGTTGTTGAGCTTGAAGCGTTTCACCGCGGGCACCGTGAACGCGGCCTGCAGCCCGGATGCGGGGCGTTCGTGCCGGAAGGGCGCGTCGGGCGTGAGGCGCGGAGGTGACTCCGTCAGGGGCTTCGCTGTGGCAATGGCCGGTGGTTGGCCCGCGTCCGCAAATGCCGACGTGACGATGGTTCCCGGGCGCGCGGGCAGGGTGGCCACGGTGGCCACGGGCGCTTTGACCCGCCCCATGATTGGCGCATCCGGGTTGGGTTCCACGGTGATGATCAAACGCGCGTTCTTGCGCAGGAACTTTTCCGTGGCTCGCTGGACGTCGACGGGTTGCACCGCCTGGTAGGCCGCGAGGTGCCTGGCGATGAAGCCGGGGTCGCCCGCATAAAAATCGTAGGCAAGGAGTTGCCTGGCCCGGCCGGCAAGATTTTCGAGCCCACGAAAGAAGTCGGTCCGCAGTTGGTTCTTGACCCGCTGGATTTCTCTCTCATCAACCGGCACCCTGCGCAGTCGGTCGATCTCATCGTCCACCACGGCTTCGATCTCCGCCAGGGTGTGACCTGCAAGCGGGGTGAAGGTGATCTGGAAGATTCCCGCGCGCAGCATGCCGTTCTGGCCCGCGGTGACGCTCTGTGCAATCTTCAGATCGTACACGAGGCGTCGATGGAGACGCGATGCCTTGCCTGCGGTGAGGATCGCTGCAAGCACGTCCAGCGTCGCGTCACCCGGCGCGAGGTTCGGAACCGAGTGCCAGGCCATGGTTTCGCGGGCCAAACTGATCTTCGCTTCCATGCCTATCCGTCGCTCGTCGCGGAGGGTTGGCGGTGGAACCGGCAAGCGCGTCATTGCTGGTCCCGGTGGAATCGGGGCGAAGTATTTTTCGATCAGGTTCCTGGTGCCCGGTACGTCGATAGCGCCGGCGATCAGCAAGACCGCGTTTCCAGGAGCATACGCGCGCTGGTAAAAACTCTTGACGTCCGCCAGGGTGGCGGCGTCGAGGTCGGCCATGGATCCGATGGTTTCGTGCGCGTAGGGGTGATCACTTGGGAATAGTCCCTCGAACAACACCTTCGAGAGCGAACCCATCGGTACATTCTCGATGCGCTGGCGACGCTCGTTCTTGACGACGTCGCGCTGATTGGCCAGGGTGGCGCGGAACGACGGGCGCTCAAGCAGAAAACCCATGCGCGAGCTTTCGAGCCACAGGGCAAGTTCGAGTTGGTTCGCTGGCAGGGTCTCGAAGTAGTTCGTGCGGTCAGCGCCAGTGCTGCCGTTGCGATCCGAAGCGCCCGCCTCGGATAGGTACTGGAAAAAGGCGTCCTCGGGGATGTGCTTGGTTCCCTGGAACATCAGGTGTTCGAACAGGTGGGCGAATCCCGTCTTGCCCTTGGCCTCGTCGCCCGAGCCGACCTTGTACCAGAGTTCGACATGAACGGTCGGCACGGTGTGGTCGACGTGCAGGATCACGTCCAGGCCGTTCGGTAGGGTGTACTTCTCGAATGGTATGGTGATCGTCTCTGCCGCTGCGGCGCGGCCCGCAAACAGGGGCAGGGCGACCAGCGCGAGCGGGAGGCTTCGGGAGACGGGCATGCCTGCGCATCTTCGGTCGGGCTGCCTGGGTAGTCAAAGCGCGGCTCGCTTGCTAGCCTTTGCGCCGCCATGAGGAATTCGCGAACGCAGGTCGCGGTTGTGACCACCATGTCCATTGTCCTTGGATGCACGGCACTCGGCTGCAAGCGGCCCGTGCCCGCAACTCCCGTCCCCGCAGTGGCACCGCTGCCTCCGTTGGTCATGAAGGGAGACGCGGGGCTGCTTTTCACTTACGTGGGACCGGAGGGAACCTTCGTCACGACCGACAAGACAGCCGAAGTTCCGCCCCAATCACGGCACCTGGTTCGGGTGGTTGATCCGTCAAAAGGAGTAGCTGAAAGTCGAGACAATACAAACGTTTACGTTGCAGACCTAAACCAGTTCATTGCTTCTGGAAACGCCCAGGCCAAGCCACTTTCGCGCGCGGCGTTCGAGACCGGCGCACTCGCTGCGTTGCCTCCGGGTAGGTCGTCGATGTTGTCCGGTCCGCGCGAGCTAGCCGAAGCGGATCCGGCCACCCTTGCACCCGGAGACCCAGGCGGAGCCGCAGCGTCGCCGCCGTTGCCGTTGCCGCGTTCCGTCCTTGACCGAGCGGCACCGGTGGTCACGGTCTACGGTACATCCTGGTGCGGCGCCTGCCGGTCGGCGCGGCAGTACCTGACCCAGCGGCGGATTCCGTTCGCGGACAAGGACATCGAGAAGGATCCCGAGGCTGCTCGTGAATTGTCCGAGAAAGCCGCTCGCCTGGGCGTGCCGACGGACCGGGTTCCCATCCTGGACGTGCGCGGGCGCTTGCTCATCGGGTTCGATCAGGCCCGTCTTGAAACGTTGCTCGGGGAGGCCTCGTGACCCACCACCAAGTTTGCCCTGGGCATGTGACCCCGATGCCTGGCGAACCGCGCTTTGCTCGCCTTGCGGTGGTCGGCCTCGGCTACATGGGCGGCTCGCTCGCCCTGGCCGCGCGACGTTTCGGCGTGGTTGGATCGATCGTCGGCTACGACCCATCGGCCGAGGCGCTGCGGATTGCGCGCGCTCGGGGCATCATCGACGAGGCCGCTGCCAGCGTCGCCGATGCAGCCCGAGGCGCTTCCTTGCTGGTGCTCGGCGGCCCGGTTCGCAGCACGGGCTCCCTGGCCGCCGAGGCTGCCGCCACCTTGCCCGCCGATGCTTTCGTGCTCGACATCGGCAGCGTCAAGGCACCCGTGCTGGCGGCACTGGAGGCGACCTCGCTGGCGGCTCGATTCGTCGGATGCCATCCCCTGGCAGGGACCGAGGCCTCGGGCACGGCCGCCGCGGACGGCGAGATTTTTTTTGGCAAGCCGTGTTTCTTGTGCCCGGGAGCCACCTCAAGCCAAGCCGCCATCGCCGCGGCAAGTGCCTTCTGGGAATCTATTGGCAGCGCGGCGCTGTGTCTCGATGCGGCCACGCACGACATCTTCATGGCGGCGGCGAGCCACCTGCCGCACGTGGCGGCTTTCGCACTGGCCGGGGCTCTAGCAGACGAGGCCGACTTGTTGCTGACTCACACACCGCCATCGGCACCGCCCACCAGCCTGCGCGACACGACAAGAGTCGCCGCTTCAAGCCCCGTGGTGTGGCGCGACATCTTTCTCGCCAACCGCGAACATTTGCTCCCGCTGGTTGCAAGCCTCGAACAACGCATCGCGGAACTCCGGCGCAGCATCGAGGCTGGCGACGCGGCCGCCCTTGAGGCGTTGTTGGCTTCGGGGCGCGCGTTTCGCGAGCGCGTCGTGCCCACCAAGAAAGGTTGAGGTTTTTGAACCTACCAGCGCCAGGACGCGCCCAGCGCGACGGTTGTGCCAGGGCGGGTTGGCGTGCGTGGTCCGGCGTCGAACACGAAGTAAAGCGAAGCACCCGCGACGATCGCGCCTGCGCTAACGATGGCACCTGCAAAGGCCGCGCTGCGTTGGGGCAGGTCACCCGATGACGCCAACCAGGCCGCACCGACCGCGATAAGACCGACGCCCACGCCGAGTCCGATCATCGTCCCCCTGCGCGCGCCAGGGGGCGGCGGCGGCGGCGGGGGAAGCGCGGCCGGTGGTGCCTCGATGTTCCGCCTCATTTCCTCGGCCAGGCGACGCAGCATGGTGCGGGCCTCCTCGACCGTACACACGTCGCAAAACCGCTGGCGCGCTGCGATCGGGAGAACCGCAGGGGCGATACCTTCCGTCGAAAACAGGCGCGCCGCAGCCTTGTAGTTGTTGCCGCTGACGGTGACCTTGATGCGCAAGATCGTGCGGGCGTCGAGCGCCTGGCCGGCCTGCTTGAAACAGGCCGAGGTGTCGCAGCGCAGCAGGTCCGGTGCTTGCGCGAGGCGCTTGGCCACGTCGACCGGGTCAAGGACCTTCACCCCGGCCAGTGCGAGCCCAAGCACGAGCGCGTCCTGCAACTGCATGTTGAGCGCCGGGGTGCTGTCCTCGCCCTCAACCGCGAACTCCGTCACGGCAACATCCGATGGATCCTGGCCAGGCGCCCGCGCGGGCGATGATGGTGCCGAAGGTTTCGCGGGCTGGGCGTGTACTGACGGGGAGGTGACGGACAACAAGGCCGACAGAGCCGTCGCGAAAAAAGCTATCTTCATGGCGAACCGCAAGAGTTCGGATTGTTGCACATTCGGGGCAATCCGTGGCGCGGCAAGCCAAAGCAAACGTGGGTGGCGTTCGAATCCGGGAGGCGAGGGCAGGCTCCGACCGCCCGGCACGCCGTCGCGGGCGCGTCACCGGCGCAGGAAAAAATTGCCCGCGCAGGTTGGCTGACGTAGTCGAGCTCGACGCGGGCATTCTTCAACGCGGCCGCTCCGAGGAAGCCGGCAATCTCGGGGCCCTCCGGCCTTATCTCGGCGCGCGCCGCCTGCAAGAAAGGCTCGGTGTCCGCGATGATGGCCACGTCGATATTGCCGCCAAGCTCGACGTAGCCGGCGCCGTCGAGTGCGTGTGCACCGGTCTGTGCGTCGCCGCTGCCCGGAGAGAGGTCGCAAGGCAGCGCGCACGCCGCCATCGTCTGGTTCTGCGATTGCCGCCAGGCAACCTGTTCGAGACGCCGGGCGCGGCCAAGCTCGACGCAGGGGCCCGGGTTCGAGGACGTATCGGTGGAGTGATCGACCAGTGCCAGGCGCGAAATATTGGTCCAGCGCGCGGCGATGGGACGGGGACTTCCTGCCACGAACAGCGGCCTCATTTCCTCGGCCGGCGCGGGTTCGAGGCGCGCTCGAACGCGGCCCCACGCGGCCTGGCCGAGAACGACCGGACCCACGCCGGTGCTGATGAGCAACGACAGTGAGGTCCCCCGCGCAACCGTCTTCTCGTCGCCGGGACAGCATTTCGCCGGCAACGGATCGTCGCGCAGGAACGAATCAGGTGCGGCGCAGGCACGCAGCACCAGGCGTGACGCGGGGATCCGGTGCGGTGCCTGTCCCCCGAAGTCCAGCGGCTGCACCGGATTGAAAAGGCCAAGTTCGCCGCCGCCGCGGCGGTTGATCGACAGGACCGCGCGTCCAGTCAGGGAAAGGAAGCCATTGGATGCTCCCTGGCGTGACCAGAACGTGACCGAGGGCGCAACGAAGTCGACCGCGACCGAGAAGCCCACGAGCAAGTCGCCGCCGATGATTGCCGCGGGCGGTGGTTCTCCCGCCGCGAGAGTGCCGGTGGTGGCCACCACCGTCTCGACGTTCGAGAACGCGGCGCGCACGGGTGCCTCGGCTGGACCTGGTTGTCCGTGCAGCCTGACCTGTCGCTTTTGCACGAAAGGTGCGGTGCCGCTTTCCGCACGCCACACCGTGATGGAGGAACCGGTGTCGAACACGGCGGGCCGGGCGGCCTGGCCAGGCGCGTCCGACACCAGGACGGTCAACTCACCGGATGGGCCGCGTCCGAGCGTGATCGGGAGACTGTCGAGTGTGCAGCACGGCTCGGAGCAGGCACCGTGAACCGCGCCCAGCGCCAGCAGCGCCGACGTTGCGTACCCTCCCCCCCGACGCGGCGGGCCGGGTGGCCGTGTTCTTCCGCGGCGCACGATCTGCGGCCTACTCACGCTTTTCTTCGAGCTTGCGCTTCATGCGCTTGTGCAAGCCCTCGAAGGATTCCTTGTTGATGATTTTGTTGAATTCGGCGCGGTAGTTTTCGAGCAGGCTTTGCTCGTCGGTGATGATGTCGTAGACGCGCCAGCGACCATCTTTCCACAGCAGCTTGTACTCAAGCGCCAGGGTGACTTTCTTGCCGTTGGTGACCGCAGCCAGGGTCGCGGTGACCGACGATTCGGAGTCGTGCTTCTCCTCGTGATCGAACTTCACGTCGTAGTCGGGTTGTCCGTAGACCTGCTTGACGTAGCTGCGCGCAACCAGATCGCGCAGGGTCGTCACGAAGTCGGTGCGCTGACTCGGCGTGATGCCGTCCCAGTGCTTGGCCAGCGCCCGGCGCGCCAGCTCGTCGAAATTCAGCAGGTCGCCGATGAGCTTGTGCAGCTCGGCGTTCTTGGCTGCGCCTTCGGGCGACCAGGTGGGGCGCTGTTTCGCGAGGACTCGCTTGAGTGCCTGGTTGGTCTTTTTGAGATCCGCCATCGCGCTCGCGTCGGCGGGCGGCGTGGACGGCACGGATTTAGTCGCAGCTTCGGCGGCTGACTTGCCAGCGCTCTTCTTGGCCGCAGGTTTCGTCGCGGCGGCGGCCGCGGGCGTCGCGAGCGCCACAGCGAGGACGAGTGTTGGAGCCAAGAGAATGCGAAGAAAAGTCATGTTGCTTCTCTATACTTTGGACGCGCGGGCGAGGGAAGAAATTGCGCTGGGCCGACGCCGGGTGACAACCTGCAAAAGCGCCAGTGACCATGTAACATCTGAATGCCCATGGCATCCGAGAACCCTGACCTTGATCCTGGCGCATGGTTGTCACAGGCCACCGCGAATTTTCGCGACAGCTTCGCCCGCACCCGCCGGGTCATGTCGTTCGCCGAGTATTTTTCCTTGTTTTGCCAGGACACGCGCCGACAGGTCCGTTCCGCGTCGCAGTACCTGAAGGACACGTTCGATCACTTCGGCACCGAGACGGTCAAAAGCCCACGTGGGCCGGCCACCCGCTGGTGCCTGTTCGATTGTCCGTGGGATGATGCCAAGGATGCCCTGCGCGGCCAGGAGGAAGTGCAGGCTTCCGTGTACCGGCTGGTGTCGAACTTCGCGCGCGAGGGGCGCACCAACCGCCTGATCCTCCTGCACGGTCCCAACGGCAGCGCCAAGAGCACCCTGTGCGCATGTTTGCAGCGGGCGATGGAACACTATTCCAGCCTCGACGAGGGTGCGCTTTACCGCTTCAACTGGATTTTCCCCTCGCAGCGGGTGGCGAAGGGCGGCATTGGGTTTGGCGGCGGCATGGGCACCTCCGCAGGTGGAGATCCGGCCCAGCCCAGCGACACGTACGCCTACCTTGAAGACGAGTTCATCGAGGCCAAGCTCATCGATGAACTGCGCGACCATCCGATCCTGCTGTTGCCGCGCACGATGCGGCGCGAGCTCATCGAGACGCGCCTCGCGGCGGAGCTGCAAGCTGGCTTTCGCCCGGCGCAGCAGCTTTTGACTGGCGATCTCGGTCCCCGCAACCGCCAGATTTTCGAGGCGTTGCTTGCCTCGTACCACGGCGATCTCGGCAAGGTGCTGCGCCACGTTCAGGTCGAACGCTTTTTCGTGTCGCGCCGCTATCGGCAGGCCGTCGCCACGGTCGAGCCGCAGCTTGCCGTCGACGCGCGCGCGCGCCAGCTCACGATGGATCGCTCGCTGTCGTCGCTTCCGCCCGCCTTGCAGTCGCTGACGCTGTACGAATTCCAGGGCGAAGTCGTCGATGGCAACCGCGGCATGGTCGAATTCGCCGACCTGCTCAAGCGGCCGCTCGACGCATACAAGTACCTTTTGGGCACGGTCGAGCAGGGACGCATCGCGCTTGACGTGGCCAGCATCGACATCGACACGGTTTTCCTGGCCTCGTCGAACGAGGGGTACCTCGCGGCGTTCAAGGAAATCCCCGAGTTCCAGTCGTTCAAGGGCCGCATGGAGTTCGTGCGCTCGCCGTACCTGCTCGACTACCGCGTCGAAGAACAGATTTACGCCGCCCACGTTCAGGCCGTCAGCGGCCGCAGCGGCGACAAGCACATCGCACCACACGTCGCGTGGGTGGCAGCGCTGTGGGCGGTGCTGACGCGCATGCGCAAGCCGATGCCGGAGAAATACCCCAAGGGCATGGCCGAACTCATCGCGAAGCTCGGGCCGATGGAGAAGGCGTTGCTGTACGCGGGCGAGGCACCGCCCGAGGGGTTTTCGAGCGAGCAGTGCAAGGACTTGCTCGGCGGGGTCGAGCGCATCGCGCGCGAATCCGACACGTACCCCAACTACGAGGGGCGCACGGGAGCCTCGCCGCGCGAACTCAAGTTGCTGCTGATGAACGCCGCGCAGAACGCGAAGTTCAAGTGTCTGTCGCCGTTCGCGTTGCTCGAAGAACTGGAAGAATTCGTGCGCGCGGTGAGCAACTACGACTTCTTGAAGCAAGAGCCGCTGTCGGGCGGGTTTCACGAGAACCGCAAGTTCATTTTTCAGGTGCGCGATCGGCTGCTCGACCACATCGACGACGAGGTGCGCACGTCGATGGGCCTGGTCGAGGAGCGCCGCACGCTGGAGCAGTTCGAACGCTACGTGACCCACGCTTCGTACTGGACGAAAAAAGAGAAGGTCCCCAATCCGATCACCCGCCGCGACGAAGATCCAGACGAGGAATACATGGGCGAGGTGGAACGTGACCTGGAAATGGCCGCGCCGGGCAAGCGCGAGGAGTTCCGGCGCGAGGTCATCTCGAAGATCGGTGCCTGGTCCATTGACCACCCGGGGCAGAAGCCCGACTACGAGGCGATCTTCCCGCGCCAGATCGCCCACCTGCGCGACGTGTTTTTCGGCAACCGCAAGCAGCAGGTGCGCAAGATCAACGAAGATCTCCTGGTGATGCTGGTCGACGGCCCTGGTGCCTTGCAGGCCGAACCGGCCGCCGCGGCAACCAAGACGCTGTCGAACCTGAAGACGCGCTTTGGCTACTGCGACTCGTGCGCCAAGGACGCCGTTCTTGCCCTGGTCCGCAAACGCTACAGCGGGTAACGGGGAGGGATGTGGTATCTACGAACGACGCCACGAACCGGAAGGCCGCGCATGCAGACCAAGAAGCGAAGGGATCTCACACTACGTGACCGGCTCTCTCATCTCTCGTACGCAGTGGGGTGCAAACTCCTGGGCGCGGATGCCACCCGGCTAATCCGGGTCGGCGGCAGCTTCGACATCGACCCCGCAGAGCAAGTCACGCTCACCGAAGACAGCTTTGTCCTCCGTTTGCCGGATGCCGAGGTTGCCATCGTGCTTGCCGATGGCATGCCCCATCGCCTCGAGATTCGCTGCACCGCATGCACCAACACCTGCGTCCACGCCGGCGCGGCGGTTGCGCTGATTCTGGAGGAAAAACTCACGCTGGGTCTTGCGGCACCGCCGCCAGAACGGGTGCCGGTGGAAAGCCTCGACGAGGAGACACTGGTTCGCACGGCCCTCGAAGAACGTGCCGAGCGTGCCCGCACGGAGCGCATGACGGTGCAACCACCTCACCCCGAGTCGCCGTGGACCGATTTTACCGTCTGCCCGTTGGCCTCGGGCAAGTCTTACCGCGTGGCTCTGCGTGGCCGCGAACGGGGCGACTCCTTTTGCTCCTGCCCAGACTTCCGCAAGAACACGCTCGGCACCTGCAAGCACATCCTGCATGTGCTCGGCAAGATGAAGCGGCGCTTTTCGCTTGCGGCGTTGGCGCGACCCTATCGGCGCAAAGGAATCAGTCTGCACCTGCGCTACGATCGCGAGATCGAGCTCCGCTTCGCGTTGCCACAGCGGTGCGCCGACCAGGTTGAAGATATTGTCGGCCCGCTGCGCGATCGGCCGATCCTCGACCTGCACGATTTGCTGCGACGCATTCAACGATTGCAGTTGGCGGGGCAGGCCGTGCGCATCTACCCCGATGCCGAGGAGTATCTCCAGCAGCGTCTCTTGCAGGAACGTCTGGTCGCGCGCGCGGCAGAGCTCCGGCGTGACCCAGCCGGCCATCCACTACGCAAGGAACTATTGCGCGCCGAGCTGTTGCCCTATCAGCTCGATGGCATTGCCTTCGCCGTCGGTGCCGGCCGCGCCGTTCTCGCGGACGACATGGGCCTCGGCAAGACCATCCAGGGCATTGGGGTTGCCGAGCTTTTGGCGCGCGAGATCGGGATCAAGAAGGTCCTCATCGTCTGCCCGACCTCACTCAAGTCCCAGTGGCGCAACGAGATCGGCCGCTTCTGCCAGCGCTCTTGTCAGCTGGTTCTCGGCCGCGCTTCCGAGCGTGCATCCCAGTACGGCAACGAATCATTCTTCACCGTGTGCAACTATGAACAGGTGCTGCGTGATCTGCTCGCAATCGAGCAGGTCTCCTGGGATCTCATCGTTCTCGACGAGGGCCAGCGAATCAAGAACTGGGAGGGGCAGACCAGCCGTGTCATCAAGGGGCTGAAATCGCCCTTCGCCCTGGTGCTCTCCGGCACGCCGCTCGAGAATCGCCTCGATGATCTCTACTCGGTCGTGCAGTTCGTCAACGACCGCCGCCTTGGCCCCGCCTTCCGCTTCTTGAACCGCCACCGTGTTGTGGACGAGAAAGGCAAGGTGCTGGGCTACCGCAACCTCGACCAGCTGCGCCAGACGCTGGCACCGTTGCTCTTGCGGCGGACACGTGCGGCTGTGCTTGGCGACCTTCCGCCACGCACCACGGAAGTCATTCGCATCGCGCCCACCGCGGAGCAGCTCGAACTCCACAACGCGCACAAGCGGATTGTCGCCAGCATCATCACCAAGAAGTTCATCAGCGAAATGGATCTGCTGCGGCTGCGGATGGCGCTGCTCATGTGCCGCATGTCCGCCAACGGCACCTTTCTCGTCGACAAGAAAAAACCGGGCTACTCGTCCAAGCTCGAGCGTCTCGATGAGCTCTGCGGCCAGATCGCCGCGGAGCAGGGGCGCAAGGTGGTCCTGTTCTCCGAGTGGACCGGGATGCTCGACGTGATCGAGCCGCTGCTCGGCAAGCACGGCTTGTCCTTCGTCCGGCTCGATGGCTCAGTGCCGCAGAAGAAGCGCGCGGCGATCGTGCATCAGTTCCAGCACGACAAAGGCTGCTCGTTCTTTCTCAGCACCAATGCCGGATCTACTGGACTGAACCTCCAGGCAGCCAACACCATCATCAACGTCGATTTGCCCTGGAACCCGGCCGTGCTTGAGCAGCGCATCTCGCGGGCTCACCGAATGGGTCAGAAGCAGGCCCTGCATGTGATCCTGCTCGTGACCGAGGACACGCTCGAAGATAGCCTGCTCGGCACCCTGGCCGCCAAACGACAACTGGCCTTGGCCGTGCTCGACCCCGAGGCGGACGTCGACAGCGTGGATCTTGCGAGCGGCGTTGAAGAGCTGAAGCGGCGCCTCGAGGTTCTCCTCGGTGCCCGACCCGACGCGGCGGTGGACGAGAGCGAGAAGATCCGCGTGCAGACGGAGGCCGAGCGCCTTGCCCACCGAGATCGGCTGACCAGCGCGGCCGGACAGATGCTGACAGCCGCACTCGCGTTTCTGGGCGAGCTCGCGCCCGCATCGGCGATCCCGGCGCAGACCGATGGCCTGGCCAAGCAACTCGAGGCAAGTCTGCGCGACTGCGTGCAGGCGGATGAACAGGGTCGCCTGCGACTGATGGTTACCCTGCCCACCGCGAGGGATGCCAATGGCAGTGGGGCGGATGCCGGTTTGGCCCAGCTCGCCCGTTCGCTCGCCCGTCTTGCGTCGACGCAATCCTTGACCCCGACCGCGTGACGGAAGCGGGTAACGGAAGTAGGCTGTGGAAGTAGACCGCGATTTTCGGGCGGGGAGGACTCTTCGCCCCCCGGCTTTTCCTTGACGCAGGGTACCCAGTGCGACTATAACCCGACGTTCTTTGGCGCATTTGGCGTCGCTGGACGCCGGTTCGTGGGGCTAATTTTCGCCCGGAGTTGACGACGATGTCTTTCAAGATGGGCCTTTTAGGCCGCAAGCTGGGGATGACCCAGGTATTTCACGATGATGGCAGCGCGCTCGGCTGCACGGCGCTGGCCCTCGGCCCTTGCGTGGTGATCGCGCAGCGCTCGGTCGACAAGCACGGCTACTCGGCTTTGCAGATCGGCTTCGAGGAGAAGACGCAGACCAAGGTGACGCGCCCCCAGGCTGGCTACTTCAAGAAGGCGGGCATCGAGAAGCCGCTCTCCGTTCTGCGCGAGATTCGCCTTCCGGCAGACGAGTTGCCTAAGTACGAGGTCGGCAAGGTTTTGAAGATCGAAGAGATCTTCAAGGCGGGCGACGTGGTCGATGCCGTCGGCGTCACCAAGGGCAAGGGCTACCAGGGCGTCATGAAGCGCCACAGGATGAAGGGCGACAGCGCGACCCACGGCACGCACGAGTTCTTCCGCCACGGCGGTTCGATCGGCTGTCGTTTGACGCCGGGGCGCACGCACAAGGGCAAGCGCATGTCGGGCCTGATGGGCAACGACAACTACACGTCGTCGGATCTCGTGGTGGTCAAGATCCTGCCGGACAAGGGCGTGTTGCTGGTCAAGGGCTCCGTGCCCGGATCGACCAACTCGCTGGTGCTGCTCAAGGGCAGCACCAAGGACGTCAAGAAGTACATCGTGCCTCAGCCGGTCAAAGAGATTGAGTCCAAGAACCCGATGAAGGCCTCGAAGAAGGCCGCTGCTTCCAAGTAGTGTCGCTCAGCGATCGCCGCCAGCGTCACGACAAATTCTTTCGCCAGGCACGCGAAGAGGGTTTCGTCGCCCGTTCGGTCTACAAGCTCGAGCAGATCGATGAGAAGCTGCGCCTGCTGCGCTCAGGGGACCGAGTGCTTGACCTCGGATGCCGCCCCGGCTCGTGGTTGCAGTACGCGCGGCAGAAGGTCGGCGCGCACGGGACGGTGGTCGGCATCGACCGGCTGCCACTGCCGACACCGATCGCGGGGGTTCGGGTGATCGTGAGCGACCTCTTCGTGACCACCGATCGGGATCTGCTGGGCGACCTCGCGGCGTTCGATCTGGTGATGTCGGACATGGCACCTGACACGACCGGCGTCCGCAGCGCGGATCAGGTGCGCTCGGCGGGCCTGTTCGAGGAGGCCCTCTTGCGCGCCGAGCGGTTGCTCGCGCCCGGTGGTGCCTTCGTGGGCAAGATCTTCGAGGGACCGGACGTCGCGGATCTGCGGCGTCGCATGCGGACGCGCTTCGGCGAGGTTCGCAGCATCAAGCCGGAAAGCTCGCGCACCCTTAGCATCGAGCTGTACATCTGCGGCAAGGGATTCGTTCCCGCGTGACGTGGTAGTGTCGCCGCCGTGCCCGAGGTGTTGATCGACGCAGAGCCGCTCCTTGTCGGCGAGGTCGGCGAGGTCGGCGAGGTCGGCGAGGTCGGCGAGTCGCGCATCAAGCTGCTGTCGCCCGAATTGGTCGACCAGATCGCGGCGGGTGAGGTCGTCGAACGGCCAGCCTCCGTCGTCAAGGAGTTGGCGGAAAACGCGATCGATGCAGGCGCACGCACGGTGGACGTCGAAATCGACGGCGGTGGGCGTCGGCTGATCCGCGTCATTGATGATGGCTGCGGGATGACTGCGGCCGAGGCGCGCCTCGCGGTGCAGCGCCACGCGACCTCGAAGATCGCACGCGCCGAGGATCTGTGGGGGCTGGGATCGTTTGGTTTTCGGGGCGAGGCGCTGCCGAGCATCGCGGCGGTGTCACGCCTGACGCTGTCGACCAAGGTTCCTTCGGCGCTGGCGGGGTTTCGCCTGGGCCTTGAAGGCGGCGCGGAAAAAGTGGCGAGCGAGGTCGGGATTCCATCGGGGACGCAGGTCGAGGTGCGCGATCTGTTTTTCAACACGCCGGGCCGCCTGAAATTTCTCAAGACCGAGGGCACCGAGGCGGGAAACATCTCGGAGGCATTGCTGCGCCTCGCGCTGGCCCACCCCGAGGTGCATTTTCGCCTGCGGTCGGGGGGGCGAACATCGCTCGACTTGCCGGCGCACCGCACGATGGGCGAGCGGGTGCGGGCGGCGCTGGCACGGCGTGGCGGTGGCGAGCCTTTCGAGGGCTTTGGCGAAGAGAACCGCGTGCAGGTCCACGGGTACTTTGGTGCGCCGGAGGAAGCGGGGACCACGACGCGCTCCACGTTCTTGTTCGTCGGGCGCAGGTTCGTGCGCGACCGGGCGCTGCTGTACGCCCTGTGCGCCGGGTACGGCGAGGTGCTGGAGAAGGGGCGGTATCCTCTGGCTGCGCTGTTCGTGGATGTGCCGGGGGAGGAAGTGGACGTGAACGTTCATCCGCAGAAACTGGAAGTGCGATTTGCACGGCCCCAGGAAGTGTCGGGTGCCGTGCGCCACGTGGTGGCTGCCGCGATTGCCTCTGCGCCGTGGCTGCAAGCAGAGCCGGTTCGCACGTACACGCTGCCTCCGCAGCCGCGCCCGGATTTTTCGCGGCACCCAGCGCAGTCGGCCGATGATGATCTGACTTTCTCCTTCGCGCCGAGGCCCGACCTGCGCGCGGATTTCGTGGGCACCGGCCCGGGCCGAGTCGAAGGCCTGGCGGGCGCGAGTCGTGCGGCGGACGCGCCGTCCGAGGTGGCCGCGCCGCGAACCGCGCCGGGGTTTTTCGCCAGCCTGAACTACATCGGCCAGTTTCATCGCACGTACCTTGTCTGCGAGGCGCGTGATGAGCTCATCTTGATTGATCAACATGCCGCCCACGAACGGGTGGAGTTCCAGCGTCTGCGCGAGGCGCATCGCGACCGCGCGGTGGCCAGGCAGCGGCTGCTCGGACCCACGGTGGTTGATCTGGATGACGAGGAAGCGGCCGTGGTGAGCGATTCCGACCGGCGTGAGGTGCTTGGCAGCCTGGGCTTCGAGCTGGACGTGTTCGGTCCGCGCTCGGCTCGGCTGAGTGCGGTTCCGGCGTTGCTGGGCGCGGAAGATCCGTTGCCGCTGCTGCGGGACGTGCTGCACCGCCTGGCCGATGGCGGCGGCCGCTTGCTGGCCGAGGAGCGCCTCGACCACATCTTCGCCACGATGGCCTGTCACGGCGTCACGCGGGCGGGCGACGTGCTGTCCCCCGAGAAGGTGCGCGCGCTGTTGGTGCAGATGGACGACGTGGATCTGCGTACGCACTGCCCGCACGGGCGTCCGGTTCTTCTGCGCCTGCCGGTGGGCGACCTTGAACGTCGTTTCGGCAGGACATAGCCGCTTCCCCCCCCTCCTCCCATCCCCCCCGCGCTGCGTGCGAATGTGAACCGGCCCGACGTCGTGGCGATTCTGGGGCCCACCGCCTCTGGAAAAAGCCCGCTGGGGATGGCCATCGCCGGGGCGGCGGACGGCGAGATCGTGTGCTGTGACTCGATGCAGATCTACCGTGGGCTCGACATCGGGACTGCAAAGCCGACCGCAGCCGAGCGCGCGGCGCAGCCGCACCACCTGCTCGACCTCGTCAATCCGGGCGAGAATTTCTCTGCCGCGTCCTGGGCGGACCGGGCCAGAACGACCATCGCGGACATCAGCCAACGCGGCCGTTTGCCGATCCTCGTTGGTGGCACCGGCCTGTACTACCGCGCGCTCGTCCGGGGCCTGTTCGAGGCACCATCGGCCGATCTGGGACTGCGCGGGCGTCACCAAGAGGAAGCGGCGCGGTTTGGAGTTCCAGCTTTGCACGCGCGCCTCGCCCGCGTGGATCCGGAGGCGGCCGCCAAGATCTCGCCCAACGACTTGCTGCGAACCAGCCGCGCGCTTGAGGTCTTCGAGCAAACTGGTGTTCCGATCTCGGAGCTGCGGCGTAGAGCGCCCGCGCCGCCCGAGTTTCGGATGTTCGTGGTGATTCTCGACCCACCGTTGCCCTGGCTGCGGACGCAGATAGATGCACGGGTCGACGCCATGATGGAGACGGGCTTCCTGGGCGAGGTTCAGGAGCTGCGCGCGCGTGGTCTCGGTGACACCCGACCGCTGGCCGGACTTGGCTATCTGCACCTCTCGCAGCACCTGGCGGGTACCGCCTCGCTCAAGGATGCGATCGCCCAAACCAAGCTGGCGACCGGAGCCTACGCGCGTCGGCAGCGGACATGGTTTCGCAAGGAAGAGGCCGCCCGCCGCGTCGCCGTGCCCATGGATTTCGCCCATCTTGAAGAGATCCGGGCCAGCGTTTTGCAGTGGCGCCAGACGGGGTGATTCTTGCTACGATGTCGCCGCTCATGGCCAGCCAAGACGCGGTGCTTCCAGACAGCCCGGTGCTCGATTTTGAACGTCCGGTCGTCGAACTCCAGCGGCGCATCCTGACCCTGCGCGGGCACGCCGGCCGATCTTCAGATCTGCGCGACGAGCTGCGCGTTCTTGAGGCCCGGGCCAAGGAGCTGCAGCAGGAGATCTTCGCCGATCTGGTGCCGTGGCAAAAAGTGCTGCTGTCGCGTCATGCGGGCCGCCCCTACACGCTCGATTACGTCACGCGCATGACCACGGACTTTGTCGAGTTGCACGGCGACCGCCGCTTTTCCGACGATGAGTCCATCGTCGCGGGGTTCGCCTTGTTCGACGACAAGCCGGTGCTGATCGTCGGTCACCAGAAGGGGCGCGGCACCAAGGAAAACGTCATCCGCAACTTCGGCATGCCGAGGCCAGAGGGGTATCGCAAAGCCCTGCGCCTGATGGAACTGGCGGCGCGCTTTGGCCGCCCGATTCTGTGTTTTGTGGACACCCCCGGCGCGTACCCGGGCATCGATGCCGAGGAACGCGGGCAGTCGGAGGCGATCGCGAAGAACCTTGAGGTGATGGCTGGGCTGCCGGTGCCGGTGCTGTGCGCGGTGATCGGCGAGGGTGGTTCGGGTGGCGCGCTGGCGCTCGGCGTCGCCGACCGGATCTTGATGCTGGAGTACGCCACTTATTCGGTGATTTCACCCGAAGGCTGCGCGTCGATCTTGTGGCGCGACGACGGCAAAAAGGCGCAAGCGGCGGCGGCGATGAAGATGACGGCCCTGGATCTGAAGCGCCTCGGCGTGGTGGACGAGGTCATCCCCGAGGCACCGGGGGGCGCGCATCGGGATTTCGACATCACCGCGGACAACCTGCGAGCGGTCTTCCGCAAACACCTGGCCGAGCTGTCGGCATTGACTCCCGCAGCCCTGTGCGAAGAGCGCTACCAGAAATTTCGCGGCATCGGTGCCTTCGTCGAATCAGGAGAGCGATGAGCGAGACCAAGCGACCCACGAACCCGGCGGCCGAGGAAATCCTGGGCCTGTATTTCCCGGTGCTCGACCATGGCTTCGTGTCCCTGGTCGACTACATGGGGACCGACGAGGACATCGAGCGCGCCGCACGCGTCAGCTACGGTGCCGGCACGCGCAAGCGCAGCATGACGCGCGGGTTGATTCGTTACCTTCGCCGGCACAAGCACACGACTCCGTTCGAGATGGTCGAGCTGAAATTCCACTGCTGCATGCCGATCTTCGTCGCGCGCCAGTGGATCCGCCATCGCACCGCGAGCGTCAACGAGCTGTCCGGCCGCTACAGTTTGATTCCGCAGCTTTTCTACACGCCCCCTGCGGACCAGCTTCAGACGCAAAGCCGCAAGAACAACCAGGGCCGCAGCGGCGACGCTTTTTCGGCGGAACTGCGTGCCGATGCCGAACGGCGCTGGCGGCAGGGCAGGGTGGCCGCCGTCGACAACTACCAGTGGCTGACCGGGCAGGATCTGGCGCGGGAGCTGGCGCGCATCGATCTGCCCCTGTCGACGTACACGCAGTGGTACTGGAAGATCGACCTGCACAACCTGCTGCACTTTCTGGCGCTGCGGGTCGACCGCCACGCGCAGTGGGAGATCCGCGAGTTCGGCCGCATCATGGCCGGGATACTCAAGCGGGTCGCGCCGCTGTCGTACGAGGCGTGGATCGACTACGACGTGTGCGGGGCGCACCTTTCGCGCCAGGAGCTCGACGTGCTGCGTGGCCTGCTATCGACCGAGGGTGGCGCGCTCAGCAGCAGCGCAGGGAAACGAGGCATCGAAGATATGGTGCCGCTGGGATTGTCGGCGCGAGAAGCGGAAGAGTTTCTCGGCAAGCTGGGCCAGGCAGAAGTGCCTGATTTTGAGCTTGACCTGTCGCTGGCAAAGCCGGGCGAACACTTCGCGCGGCGTTTCGACGACGCCGTGCCGAAACTGGACCGAGCCAGCAAGCGCATCGAAAACGGGTAGGGGCGTCTACCCGCGCTTGCAGCGCATGCCGTCGGGGATGTTGCAGGTCAAGCACTTGATGGCCAGCTTGGTGCCCGGGGGCGACATCACGCCTTCAGCGCGAGCGACGTCGACGGTGTAGCCGGAGTTCACGCATCTCCTGGGATCGTCCATGGCGGACATGTCGGGCTCCACCGCCCAGCACGGCTTGACCGACTTGGTGGCGTTGCACTGAGGTATCGGCACATCGACGAAGTCGTTTCCTTGTGGGACCTGATCCAGAATCAGGCAGTCGGGATCTAGTGCGGGTGTGCTCGGGATCTTGTCGACCAGCGGCGTGGCGATGCACTTGTCAACCAGCTTGGTCGCCACTTTCTCGCCGATCGCCTTGAGGGCCGGAGAGAAGTCGTCGTTGCAGATGCTGTGGAGCGACCCGTTCTTGCCGAAAGCCTCGACGAATTGCTTGATGCGCAGCGCGGGGTCGGCCGAACCGTTGGTCGCAGTCGAACAGACCGGCGCAATTGTGATGTTCTGGTTCGCCGGATTCTTTACCACTTGATAGCGTGCAGTTGCCTCTTCCCCAGTCCTGGGCACTCCCGTGATGGCCGCGACCACGATCTTGTCGGTCCGGTTGGGCTTGAGGTTCTTGATGTCTTGAACGAAATCACTCACAGGGATAAGCACTTTCGGCTTGTCGACCGGCTTGCAATCACCAACGGGCGAGTTGATCGTAACGTCGGCCGTAACTTGTTTGCCGCCACATTGGTGTGAGTCGGTGTTGCAGCGGAAGCTGAACTCTTGACCTTTGATCTCGGGCTGGAAGAAGGGGCCATAGTTCACGGCGTCCGGCGGTGCAGAGCAGTCGTCTTCGTCGGTGACAATAATGATGGCCAGGTACGCTTCTCTGCGCATCGTCAGGTTCAGAAATCCCTGGTTTCCCGGGTTGATTGACGGCTGTGGAATCAGGGCAACGCGCACCGCCTGGAGCTGGTGCTCAAAGCCGCAGCCGGCGGTTCCCCGGAGGGCCATGCAGGCGAAGACGTCTTCCAGCCTCTTGCCGGGGGCTAGATTAGTGTCCTTGCCGCCATTGTTGGCAACGATATACTTGGCATCGCCATTTAGACCGCATGACTTGGTGCCGGTGAAGTCCTGGGTCTGAAACCTGGCACCGTCGCCGTAGTCACGGCAGGAGCCAACGGGCACCCCTGCTGCACCCACATCGCTGCTCACGACGGCGATCTGCACGTCTGGAAGTCCCCCGGGGATCTTTCGCAACTCGCTGATGAACACTGGAAAATTTTTCGCTAGGTTGACTTGTTCTTGCTCCATCGACAGCGAGTTGTCGACCATGACCAAGATGTCGACTTGCCGGACCGGGTTGACCTCACGGTACTGCTCGTTCACGATCATGGGCGCGGGGTTCGGTGCCTGAAGGGGATGCTCGTTGCAGGCCCAGAGGGTCGGCAGGACGGCGGCTGCGAGGGCCCAGCGAGCCGTGCGCCAGTGCAGAAGGTGTCGGGGCGAGAAGCGGGGCGAGGTCGGGGTCGGGGTCATCGTGGGCCTCCTTCCAAGTTGGCTGCCCGGATACTAGCACCAGTTGATTTTTCGCGTCGAGTGGAATCTCGTCGGGGTCAGCGATTCGGTGGCACCTCGGCCGGTGCCGCGTCAGGAGGAGGGGGCGGGAAAACGGTGGGCGAGGGCACCGGGGCAGTGTCCGGAACGCCAACCTGCATCGGCGGCACCGCCTGCCCACTTCCGCCTGCTGGGTTCTTCTTCGCCTTGTGCAGCATCAGCCAGTCGGCGACGCGAGCCACGTCACCGAACCGCGTCAGCTTTCCCTCGCCGCCCAGAAACGCCATGCCGTAGCTGTGACCATTGACGCGAGCGGCCACGACCAGACAGTAGCGAGCGTGATCGTTGTAGCCGGTCTTGCCGCCGAGGATCTCCGTGTTCGACCGTCCAGCCGACCGATGGGTGCTGACGTATTTGATCGGCGGGCGCGAAACCGGGTGGGCGTCGTATTCGACCCGGCGGACGATCGGTGCCAGGACGGGGTGCTTCATCGCGGCGCGCAGCAGGCCGACGGTCTCACGGGGCGTCGATACATTGTCGGGCGACAGGCCCGTCGGTTCGCGGAAACGGGTGTGCGATAGCCCCAGCGACATGGCTTTCTTGGTCATGGCGGCGGCGAAGGGCGACGCGGACAGGCCCACCGCGCGCCCGAGCGCCGAGACCGCGCGGTTGTCCGAACCCATGAGTGCGGCGTGCAGCAAGTCGCGGTTCGACAGCGTCATGCCTTCGAGAAGGCGCGACCTTGCGCCACCGCGCGCGACCTCGGCGTCCACCTTCTTGATGACCGTCAGATCATCGAGATCAAGGTTGTGATCCATCACGACGAGCACGGCGGCCAGCTTGGAGATTGAAGCGATGGGCCGAACTTGATCGGGTTTGCGGAGGAAAACTTCGGCGTTGGTGTCGAGCTCGATGACGAGCGCACCAAGGGCCTGCACGTTCGGCTGGCCGTGCTTGATGGCCACCACGTGCTTCTCGATGAACACGCGGCGCTTGTGGCGTTTGGCTACCTTGTGACGCTTGCCGGCGACCGCTCGCTTGCGGTGTGGTGCGGCCTCGCTGGTGTCGGCAACTGCGGCGACAAGAATCGTCGCAGCAACGGCGAGAAGCAAAGTTTCGCGGAGGCGCACCGGCGGCAATTTATTCAGTCGATGAGCCGGGGGCAAGGCGGCGCAATTGGCGGCCGACCATGAGCAAGTGCAGGTCGAGCAGGTTCGAGGTGCCCGGACCGCGCACCAGGCAGCCAAGGGCGGCGAGCGGGGTTTCGCTGTCGCAACGATCGAGGGCGTCCTTGGGATCCAGGTTGGGCGAGGATGTACACGGCCTCCTCCGTGTTGCGGTCGAGCGCGCCGGTTGCAAGCCCCATCGATTCGGCAGCCCGGCACGCTTCCTCGACGACGCGATCTGGCCCGGCGAGGATGCGGTAAGCGACGTGCGACAGCGATGGGTCACCCGGCTTGGCTGTCTCGGGGAGGGCACCGGAGGCACCGCGCCGCAAGTGGTCCACCGCGCCTCCGGTAAGGTGCGGCGCAAGGCGAGCCAGCACCGATGTTGCATCGAGGAACGTCGAGGCGTCGGCTGAAAATGGGCCCGAGGCGATGGTTCCAGGATCGTTGCCGACAACGTCTGACAGGGCGAGCACGGTGGTGGGCGCGTGCGTCGTCAGCGCAAGGTGGCCGCCCTTGATCGCCGACAGGTGCTTGCGCACGGTGTTCAGCTCCGTGATGGTGGCTCCGGCGCGAGCGACCGCGCTGGTGACGGCGAGCTTTTCTTCGAGCGACAGGTCGCCGGCCGGCATGACCAACGCGGCCGAGCCGCCGCCCGAAAGCAGCACGATGAGTTGGTCGGTTGCGGGGATGGCCGACACGAAGTCGAGCGCTGCTCGACCAGCCGCCAGGCTGCGCGCGGACGGTGTTGGATGGTCGGAGGCGATTGCGGTCGCTCCGGTTGGCAGCCGTGGATCGGCGGGAAATCGCGTCTGGGGTGCGACGATTAAACAGGACGCGAACCGGGAGTTGGGCAGTGCCGACTGCAAACCCTCGAACATCGGGAATGCGACCTTTCCGATGGCGAGCACGTGCGTGCGTCGAGAGTTCCGGGGTAGGCCCTGTTCGGATGCAGCGTCGGCGACGAGGGATTTTTCGTCGACGCGGTGTGCGGCTTCGAGAAATATTTTTACAAGCGTGTGCGTCATGTGTGAACGTTGGGCCGAGCCGGGTTTGGCAGCGGGCGTGAGTGGCCGCGCAGGCAGGGCAACGCTGGGGTACAGAAGCGTGTCTTGAGCAGCGAGATGCCCAGCATCAGCGCGCTGAGCACGGTCACGCTCAATGTCGCTCTGGGAATGTCGAGCGACGAGCGCAGCCAGCGAGAGACGCCGCCGTAGCACAGATCGACGTGAATCCAGTAGACGAGGAGCGAAGTCTGTCCAAGCTGCCGCATCGGCGAGAAGCGGGTTCTGCAAACGCGGGTCACGGCCCACGCCAGCGTGGCCAGCAAGCCAATCATGCCAAGGCGGTAGAAGAACGTGCCCGGCCCCATCTGTTGCACGAGTTCAGACGGATAACGAATGATGTGCGGGTTGATGCGCCGGATGATGGTCACCCCCGCGAGCATCAAAGCGCCCACGATGCCTGACAGCAGAAACACACGACGTTGTCCGGCAGCGTCCTTGCCGAAGCGCAGCCATGTGTGGCCGATGGCAACGCCCGCGAATGCCCATGCACACCATGGAAACAGGCTGAACCACGCCATGGGCCGCTGCCCGCCAAGGTACGAGGTGAGGGGCCGCGGCAAGAAGGTCGGAAAACGAGCCGGGCCGATGATGGGGCCAAGCGCCAGAAAAAACGCGGCGGCAAGCAGGGAGGCAAGAATGCGCGGCTGCCCGCGCGTCGGCGTCGAGATCAGCGCCACCACCAGCATCGCGGCACCGATGCAGTTCAGGATGTCGACTCGAAACAGCATCTCCCAGCCACCCTGAAAGCCAGCGAGCACATGCTCTTGCAGGCGAAACAGATAGGCCAGGCCCAGGACCGCGAGTCCACGTCCGGCGATCTGGGCGCGCATCGCCTGTGGCGAGGTGCCCTTGGCGATCTGGCGCTCGATGCGAATGGCCACCGCCACTCCGACGAGCAGCAAGAAAAGGCGCGACGGGAGACCAGACAGGTGCCGGATCACGTCGTAGGCCGCGCCAGACTTGTATCGCGGCGCAAGCCAGGCATCGAAGCCGTGGGCCTGGAACATGAGCAGGCAAGCCAGGCCGCGCAGCCAGTCGATGGCGTCGATGCGGACACCCGACTGCGTGGGTGGGGTGGCGGTGGCTTCTGCAGGGGACAACAAGACCCAAGGTATCAAGAGGATCGCGATTGCGAAATTCTTTCCCAGCGGGTGGGGAACGCGCGACCATGGCCCCGGCATGGGCACGAAGGACATTGCGCTGGCGTACTCGGTCGACGCGGACGACGCATTCATGTTCCACGCGTTGCGCGAGGGCAAAGTGGACGCTGCAGGGCTGCGCTTCATCCACCGCCGTTCCCACACGGCGCACCTGAACGAGCTCGCCCGCGAGGGCGAGGCGGACGTTGTCGCGATTTCGCTCGGGGCGTACCCGGCGGTTGCGGACAAGTACTTGCTGCTGCCGCACGGCGCGTCGGTCGGACGCGGCTTCGGCCCGGTGGTCGTCAGCAACGTGCCGAGGCGGCTTTCTGAGCTCGCGGGCCGTCGCGTCGGCATCCCGGGTGAAACCACCACCGCGTGGCTGATTCTGCGCCTCATGCAATCTGGGATCGTGCCGGTGCCGGTCCCGATCGAACCCTTCGGACGGGTCTTCGCCGCGCTGGATACCGGCGAGATCGATGCCGCCTTGCTGATCCACGAGGGCCGCTTGCTGTACGAGCAGCGCGGGTACCACAAGGTCGTCGAGCTGGGCGAGTGGTGGCAGGCGGAGACAAACCTGCCGTTGCCGCTGGGCGTGAACGTGATCCGTCGTGGGCTGGGTCCAGCGGCGATTGCGACCGTGGCGCGCGTTCTGGGCGCATCGATCGCGTGGGCGCTCGAGAACCGTAAAGAAATGATCGCGATGCTGGCGAAGGAAGATCGGGGGGACGCGGCGCTGTCGGACGCGAAACTGCTCGACCGCTACCTTGGGATGTACGCCAACCAGGACACGGCCGCCACGGCACCGGATGTCCGCCAGGGCATCGACGAGGTCTTTGCACGCGCGCGCGCGGCCGGTTTGCTGGCTGCCGACGTTTCCGTTGACTGGGCGGGCTAGCGCAGCTTGAGCCAGGCCATCGCGGCCTCGCATGCAACGGCGGCGGTTTTCGCGCCGTTGGCCTTCCACTGGGTGTGGCCTGCGGGACCGACGTGGTTGGCGATGCCGAGAATCGCCGCGAACGGAACGTCCGCGGCTGCGGCGGCGCGAGCCACCGCGAACGCTTCCAGGTTTTCCAGATCGCAGTGAGTTCCATCGGCGATGCGCTGGGCGATGGTGGCGTCGCGCGTGATGGCAAGCGTGCAGGCGACGGCAGCGCGCGGAATGGCAGCGGCCGCTTTCAGCGCTGCGGCAAATTCGTCATCCGGCAGGACTTCCTGCGCCATTGGTCCCGGGAAATACGTCTCGCCATCGGCGCAGGCTGCCGCAAGCGCGATCCGGGAAACGACCGCTGCGCTTCCAACCTCGAGTGCAGAGCGCCGGGGCCGAGGCAATAGGCCGGCCGTTCCGATCAGCAAGACGGCATCGGGTTCGGTCTGCACGATCGCGCGCCCAGCGCCGAGGCCCGCGTCCACCAGGCCCACGCCGACTGCCACCAGCGACACCCCGTCGCGCACGGCGGGCGCGACGTCAAGCAAGGCTTGCAGGCGAGTCAATTCCTCGCCCCACGCGGCGACGACCAGCACGCGGATCATGGGGGGCTGCTAGTACCCGAGTTGCGCCTGCCGCGGCTTGCCGTACTTGTCGGGAACCGTCGACGGGGCCTTGCGATCGCCCGCGACCCGCACCTGCAGGTCGTGCATGCCGTCGCCGGTGACCGAGAGCGGGGACTTGGAGGGCGTGGAGGAACCCTCGTGCCAGGCTTCGAGTTGGTACTCACCAGGTGGGACGCCCCGGATGCTGAAGGCACCGGACGCGTCCGCCTGTGCGTACCAGGGCGTGTCGAGCACCACGACGTAGCCGATCATCGAGGCGTGGATGTTGCACAGAAGCTGCACCGGGCCGGGTTTCACAAACGTCTGCGCGTAGGACTCGCCTTTCTTGAACAGGCCGGCGTCAAAGTCGTTGGGACGCGAGATCGAAAACACGTTGTGAAAAATGTCGTCCTTGTTGCGGAATTCGACCTTGCTGCCCACCGTCACGGGCAGGACGCGCGGGGAGAAGGTCTTGCCGTCCTGACTGATGAGCTTGCCGCGCGAAGGGGCCGGCTTCGGCGTGCGGCCGTCGGTGCGCTTGAGCCACACCACGGTTCCGCCTGGTCCGATCGATCCCCCGCCAGCGACGGTCCCGGACACCGTGACCAGGGTGCCGGACATGCCGTGGGGTGCGCCCATCGGACTGCCCGGCAACGGCGCGGCCGATGGGGCGTTCGGGCTGGCAGTCGCGGCAGCCTCGGCGACGAGCGTCCGGGGCTGTCCCCCGGCGCGCTTGCGTGCCGCTGCCGCGAGTGGCCGCACCAGGCGATCGACCTCGGGATCCAGCTTCGGCAAACGCAGCAGGCCCTCCCAGTTTCCGGCTGCCGTCGCGTAGTCGCTGGCGTCCCAGGCAATTTTCCCGGCCGTGAGGAGCGTGCCAACCTGCGCGTGGCGCTCGGTCACGGCGCGAATCGCACGGTCGATGGCCGCCGCGTCGTCCATCGGAGGCGGCGAGGCCAGGGACAGGAGGACACAGAGCGCAGAGGTGGAAATCAGCATGGTAAGCCGGTTATCTCAGGAGACCGTCCGCCTGTCGAGAGCCCTGTGCGGACCCCTGGTGTACACTCCGCTCGCAACATGGCCAGGCGAATCATCGTCATTCCCGCGTACAACGAGGCGACGTCGATCGCCCTTGTGGTGCGCCAGGCGGTGGCCGTGGCCAACCAGGTTCTGGTCGTCGACGACGGCTCATGCGACGACACGTCTGAATTGGCGCGCGGTGCCGGTGCGGTGGTGATTCGCCACGTCATCAACCGCGGCCTCGGTGGAGCGCTGGGCACCGGGATCGCTGCGGCGTGCAAGCTGGGCGCGGACTTCGTGGTGACGATGGACGCCGATGGACAGCACCGCGTTCAAGATGCGCGGCGCGCGTTTGAGCGCCTGGAGAAGGGCGACGTCGACTTCGTGATCGGATCGCGCATGCTACCGAGCGAGGAAGATGGGCGCATGCCCCGCCACCGGGTGCTCTTGAACTTCATCGGCAACGTGTTGACCTATCTGCTGTTCGGGGTGTGGGTGAGCGATAGCCAGAGTGGACTGCGCGGATTTTCGCGGCAAGCGGCGCAGGGCCTCGACATTCGCACCAACGGCATGGAGGTCTCATCCGAGTTCATCAAGGAACTCAAGGACAAGAAGTGGCGCCTGGCCGAGGTCGGCATTCCGGCCATTTACACCGACTACTCGCTGTCCAAGGGGCAGAGCTTCAGCGTGGGCGTCAAGACGGCGGCCAAGTTGATCTTGCGGCGCTTCATCGGGTGATTTCATGGCGGGGCTAGGCATCCAGATTGTGCTCGTCGGATTCGCGCTGTTCGCGTTCTCGCGCGTGCTGCTGCGATTCCGCCGCGGTGGACTACCTGTCATTCACTTGTTCTTGTGGGCGGCGTTCTGGGGTGGCGTGGTGGTGGTGGCGGTCCATCCACAAGGTGCCAACGCGGTGGCGCGCCTACTCGGAGTGGGCCGCGGCGCTGATGTCGCCATCTACCTGGCGCTGCTGGCGATTTTCTACCTGCTGTTCCGGCAATTCGGAAAAATCGAAGATCTGGAACGCCAGATCACACGCCTCGTGCGTGTACACGCTCTTGAGCGTCTAGGCGAAGCGAAGCAGTCGCCGGACGCTGCCGAGAAGAACTAGCGGACGGCTTCCCAGGGCGTTTGATTGTGGTGAAGGCGACCATCCTGGGCGAGCGTGATGCTACCATCCGCCGGGCATCCGGTGTCGCGCCTTCGCTTTTCCATCATCACGCCGTCGTTCAATCAGGCGCGCTACATCGGTCGAACCATCGACAGCGTCCTGGGGCAGCGTGGCGACTTTGACCTCGACTACGTGGTGCTCGACGGCGGCAGCACCGATGGGACGATGGACGTTCTTCGCGGCCACGGCGACCGCTTGCGATGGGTCAGCGCGAAAGACGACGGCCAAGTTGCCGCAGTGAACCAAGGACTGCGCGCGGCGGCTGGCGATGTAGTCGGCTTTCTCAACAGCGACGACACGCTGTTGCCAGGGGCGTTGGCGCGGGTTGCGGATGCATTCGCGGTCAACCCGCGGGTGGAATGGGTCCACGGCCGCTGCGTGATCATCGACGAGGAGGATCGGGAGGTACGTAAGTGGGTGAGCGCGTACAAGCATGTGCAGGCACGCCGACACTCGTTCCGTCGCTTGTTGACCGAAAACTACATCAGCCAGATGACCGCGTTCTGGCGCCGGGGCGTGATGACCGAGATCGGTTACCTCGACCCGGAGCTGCCACTGGCTTTCGATTACGACCTGTGGCTGCGTTTGGCGCGCCGTGGGCCGCCGGTGTACGTGGAGGAGCCGATCGCGTGTTTTCGTTGGTATGCCTCCAGCAAGAGTGGGGCGAATTTTCCCGACCAGCTTCGTGAAGGCGCGGCGATCACGGACCGTTACGCGGGCGGCATGCGGTGGCCTCGATTGCACCGGCGGGCGAAAAACGTGGCGATCACCGCAGCCTACAGCCTGATGGCGCTGGCGCAGCGGAAGGCAGGGGAGTGATGACAACGGAGACGGGCGTTCCTGGCACGAAGTCGGTCGGTGGCGCGTACAACCAGACCGCCCGTCATTTCGACGTGGACATGCTTCCGTCGCTGTTGCGGGCGCATCTTCCGCCCGGGCCACTGGCGCTTGTCGATCTTGGGTGCGGCGATGGGCCGCACTTCGCGGTGTTGCAGCGAGTTGGTGCGATTGCGCCAGCGAAGGCCGTGTACGCGGTCGATCTGGCGGCCGACCGGCTGGCGCGGGTGAAGGCGCGGTTCGGGTACATCACAACGGTTGCGGCGCCGGTCGATGCGGTGCCGCAGATCGCCGACGGGGCGCTGGATTTCGTCATCTCGACGATGGTGATGGAGCACGTCCCGGACGAGCGCAAATACCTGGACGAGATTCGCCGCGTGCTGCGGCCAGGTGGCCGCGCGTACATCACGACCGTCTACAAGGAGCCCTGGGCCTGGTACTTCCGCAAACGCGATGGTCAGTGCGTGCTCGACACGTCGCACCTGCGCGAGTACACGGACCTGGCGGCGTTCCGCGCATTGCTGACCGAGAGCGGTCGCTTCAACGTCGTGGCGATGGAAACGCCGCGACTGTGGTTTCCGCTGCTCGATCCCGTGCTGTTCCGCGTGGCGCGCTCGGGCAGTTCCTGGGCGCGTCCCGGCGTGCTGCGCGCCCTGCGCGCCGCCAAGGTGCCGATCCCCGGCTACCACAGCCTCGATGTGGTCGTGCAGCGGTAGGTGAAACGCTGGGCCGGGATCACCCGGATTTCAACGATTCGCGGTCCAGGCGTCGGCCGATTCCACCGGACCGGCAGATGTGCCCCGAAGAGGTGCCAAGTCAGCGCAGCACCCTCGCGATCACTTTAGTGGACAAGTGGCGAGGTGGGTGCCCCGCTACCGCACCTTGCCGCGGGCGGCGACTTTCCAGGAGCCTTCGACGCGGCGGTTGCGGCCGTAGTGGATCTCGTCGTGCAGATTGACCGTGGGGCAGACGTGGCTGGGGATGGCCCAGACTTTTTCGCCCACTTTGGCGGGGCTTTCGATGGTGACGTAACCGTGCTCCTCGTTCATTTTTTTCATGGTCCATTGATGGCCGGGGAACGTGCCGAATGTCCCCTTGTTGATGGTGGCGTCGCTGGAAAAGGTCTTGCTGCCACCGTCGATGATGCACTGGCCGGGAACGGCGGTGCTGACCACCGTGACCAGCACTTTCAGCGCGCATTCCTCCAGCGCGCACAGGTTCGTGCTGAGGCTGTTGACGTCGTAGAAAACGTAGGTGCCGGGGCGGATCTCGGTGGTGCGTGGAACCAGAGGCGTCTTGTCCGCGCCTGGCGTCGAGCCGCCCGACACCATCTCGCAACGGAAGCCGCCCGCCTCGAGCGCGCCGACCGTCTCGTCCAGCATGGTGCGCGCGTGCTTGAAGCCCTCCAGGTCGAGCCACGACGGCCAGTAGAAGACACCGCGAAACTGGCTGCCAGCAGCCTTCGCCACGGCCAGCGCGTCGGCGGTCGATTGCACGCCCATGCGATGCACCCCGACGTCCATCTCGACCAGGACGCCCACGCCCGCGCCCGCCAGCGCGCGGGCCGCGTCGGGAGAATCGGCCAGCACCGTGACGCGACCCTTGCGGCGCGACGCGAATTCGCGCAGTCGGCCAAGCTTCTCGGCCATCAGCGGGTAGCCGATGAGGATGTCTTCGCCCGGCATGACCTCGGCCTCGCCGATCTTCGCCACGGTGAGCCCGACCGCGCCCGCCTCGAGCTGCATCTTCGCGATCTCGGGAATCTTGTGCGTCTTGGTGTGCGGCCGCAGACCGACGCCCCAGCCGCGGCAGCGCTCCTGCATGGTGCGAATGTTGCGCTCCATGACGTCGAGGTCGACGTAAATGGCGGGAGTGTCGAGGTCCATGACGTTCAAGGTGTCCATCTTGTCCTCGCTATGCCTTGCGGGCGATGCATTCTATTTCGACCGAGATGCCGCCCGGCAACGCCGCCGCCTGGATGGTGGTGCGCGCCGGATAGGGTGCCTTGAACATCGTCTCGTACACGCCGTTCATCGCCGCGAAGTCTTTGATGTCCTTCAGGTACACGTTGCATTTGACCACGCCGTCGAATGACGAGCCCGCAGCTTCCAGGATCGCCGCGATGTTTTTGAAAGTCGCCCGGGTCTCGGCAACGATGTCGCCGATCTCGGCCTTGCCGGTCGTGGCGTCGCGTGGTCCCTGGCCGGCGACGAAAATGAAATCGCCATCGACGATCGCCTGCGAGTATGGGCCAGCGGCCTGCGGTGCCTTGTCGGTGTGAATTGCCTTGCGCATGTTGTCCTTTCGTGGGGCTTTCTTAGCATAAGATGCGCGGCCATGTTGAAGCTCACGATGTCCACGACTATCCTTGTTGCAGCCGTTACCGGCCTCGGTTGCAGCGGCGCGCTGGCGCATCGGACGTTCGACATCGTGATCGCCAACGGGCGGGTGATGGATCCGGAATCCGGCCTGGACGCGGTTCGGAACGTGGGCATCGCGGACGGCAAGGTGCTGCTGGTGAGCGACGAGACGCTCTCGGGCAAGCAAGTTCTCGATGCGACGGGCATGGTGGTCGCGCCGGGTTTCATCGACTTGCACGCGCACGGGCAGGACGCGCTGAGCTACGCGCTCAAGGCGCAGGACGGCGTCACCACGGTTCTCGAACTTGAAATCGGCACTGCGGACATCGACCATTTTTACGGCCAGCGCACGGGCAAAGCGACGGTGAACTTTGGCGCGAGCATCAGCCATGCTCACACGCGCATGGCGGTGATGGGCGATCCGCCCGCCTTCTTGCCTCCGGGCAGCAGCCTGGCCAACACGAAGGAAGCATCCGTCACCGAGATCGCCGAGATCCGCAGGCGCATCGAGCACGGCCTTGAACGCGGCGCTCCGGCGGTTGGTTTTGGCGTGCAGTACACGGGGGCCGCATCACGCTTCGAGCTCATCGAGGCCTTCCGCGCGGCGGCCGTCGTCGGTGCGTCGTGCCACGTCCACGTCAGATACAACGGTGCCGTCGAACCCACGAGCAGCACCGCGGCGATTGAAGAGGTCATCGCGGCGGCGGCCATCAGCGGCGCGTCCCTGCACACCGTTCACATCCAGAGCACCAGCGGCGGCTTGACGTCCCGGCACCTGAAGCTGATCGCCGACGCCAGAACCCACGGCATCAACGTCACGACCGAGTCGTATCCCTACACGTTTGGCATGACCAATGTCGCTTCGGGGGTCTTCGATGTCGGCTGGCAGGAGCAGATGGGCATCACCTACAGCGATCTTCAACTTGCCTCGACGGGTGAGAGCCTGACCGCCGAGACGTTCGCGAAGTACCACAAGGAAGGAGCGCTGGTCGCCGAGCACTCGATGAAACCCGAGACCGTGCTTGCCGCATTGACCGACCCAACGGTGATCCTGGCCAGCGACAGCTTGCTTGAAAACGGGAAAGGTCACCCGCGCAGTTCGGGAACCTACGCGCGGGTGCTGGGCAAGTACGTGCGCGAGGACAAGGCCCTGACGCTGATGACGGCGCTCGGGAAGATGACGATCTTGCCGGCGCGCGTGCTCGAGCGCAGGACGCCGATGATGCGCGACAAGGGGCGAATTCGCGCGGGCGCGGACGCGGACATCACGGTGTTCGACCCGGACCGTGTCATTGATCGCGCAACGCTGTCGGACGCCATCAAACCCTCGGAGGGCATGAAGCACGTGTTGGTGGGTGGCGTGCCCGTCGTGCGCGACGGCGTCTTGCAGGCCGGCGTGTTCCCCGGCCGCGGCATCCTTGCGCCGATCAAGTAGCTGCGGTCACCACATCCAGACCGCCGACGATGTGTAGACATCGTTGTCGACGCTGGGGGTGCCTTCGATTTCGCGGTTCAGGAGTGCCTCAGCCTTGACCGCAAGGACGTCCCACAGGTCGACTCGCGCGCCCAGGGTCATGCGGCGGACAGTGATCGAGGTGTTGCCTTCGAACGCGTGGTACCGCTGTTCGAAACGGCCGTACAGGGTCGCCTTGCGCAGGGCGCCGCACGACCAGGGTAGATCGTAGGCGAGGGTGGCGTAACCCCCGCGCACCTCGAAACCGGAAACCACCGATCCCAGACCCTGGCCGGTGCGTTTGTCGGCGGCGGACCCCGGATCCTGCGTCAACGCAAAGGCCTGGGCCGCGAGCGTCACGCCCAATGCGTAGACGCGGACGTCGGCTCCGCGGCCCTTTTCCATCGCGTGCGGATCGCCTTGATCGTTGCGGGGGCCGACCACGCCGCTGGCACCAAGCTTGACCTGCAAGCCTGGCAAGTTGAGCTCGTAGCCAACGCGGCCGGTAAACACCGGGCGCCCGGTGAGGCTGATCGACGACGTCTGCAGCGCATCGGTGAACGGGGCGCTGTTGGTGCCCGCGACGTTCAGCGAGAGCGCCGACCACAATGGGGCGAGCTGTTTGCGATAAAAGACCTTCGCGCCGACCGACGTTCCCGTCGTGTAGCGCGCAATCAGCGACGGCGTGATGCCGGTGCGCAGGTTGGCCTCCCGTTCGAGGTACTCGATGCCCACGACCGAATCGAATTTGCCGGCGGCGATGGTGAACTCGTGCGCGTCCAAGGGCGTGATGCGTCCGAACGCCTGGTCGACGACGAGCCGCGTGTTGTCGCCGGTTTCGCCAAATCGTGGCAATAGCTGCAAGCGGGTGAAGACCATGACGGGAGCGCCGGGTGCCTGGTAGCGCAGATCGCTACTGACGGTGCTGATGAACGCCGACGGTCGGTTGCCGATGCCCAAGGAGCGCGGCAGGAAACCGTTGGTCGCAATGTCGCCCGTGCTGGTCGACGCTACGTCACCCCGCGAATTCACCGCCGGCGCGAAGGCGTCCACCGCGTAGTCGGGTGGGAAGGGGACGTAGTCGGGGCGAAAGCTCGAACCGTTGCCCTGCGCCTTGGCGAAGCCGACGTCGACGTATCCGCTGAAAACGAGCGGCGCGGGGCTTTCGTTCTGCACGTAGCCGTCGCTGTCGTTGTCCGACTCGACGGGTTCGTCGCTGGTCCCGATTGGCTCCGCGGCCGAGACGACCGCGGGCACCGCCGCCACGATTGCGACAGCGAGCACGGCGCACATCATGGGTTGGGTACCTCAACGACCTTGAGCATCTCAACGACCGGGTAGCTGACAAAGGGGCAGGTCACGAGTATCTCGGTTCGCACAAGCAGCCAGGGAATCTGATCTTGCAGGCTTTTCTGCGAGCTCAGCCAGACGCATTCCCCGAAGATGCTCGCGTTCTCGAAGCATGATGCAGCATTCAGCGCGACCTGGCCCAAGTAGACCCTCGGGTCGGAACCTCCGGTCTTGTACTGCTCGATCTCCAGCGGTGGCAACACCAGGCCTTTCGCGGCGTTTCTCCGGGCAGTGAACTCATCGTTGGTGGGAAGAAATACCCCCGCCTTGTCCGGCAAACGGACCTGGTAAAGGTGCCACAGCGAACCCCAGTTGGGCCGCCCGCCTGGGGACGCGATCGCGCGCTGAGAAAAAAGTGGGTTTGTGCCGCCCACGGGCGATACACCAGCTCGGAGCCACCGGCCGTTCTGGCCCGTGACGAAAAGAAATAGGGGCTGCTCGATAACTTCCAGCTTGTTGTTCCATTCGAATCGATTGGTCCCGTAGTCCAAAAAAGTCATTTCCGCGCCGTCGACCCAGCCGCGCCGAACATTGACCTTGCCCACTGGGTGACCGAGTTTCGTCATGGCGTCGGGATCGAGGATGGTGTCGTCGGGAGCGAGCGGCGCAAGTCGCCCGGGTCCTTCGTGCTGGACGAGCTTGCGATCAAAGACTTCCTTCACCGTGGTCGGTTTTCCCGTTCCCGCCGGAACCTCGACGTAGAACACCTGCCAGAAGGGGCTGTAGAACTTGCTGCTTGGGCCGACCGAGAAAATCGGCAGGCTGTCATCAAGAGGTACGGGTTTGACACCGGGTTTCCAGTCGGCGACCGGGACGTACATGGGTTGCACCCAGACGGCGGGATAGTTCGCCCAGAACTCGCTGGTGGTGTAGGCCGCCCCGTACTGGTCGACAAACATCGGCAGGACTTGCAGGCGTTTGTCTTTGATGGGCAGCCCACCCTTGGGCCAGCCGTCGGGAAAGAACGCTTCGAGACCGGGCACGTCCATCTTGTCAGCCGCCGCTTCCGACGCCGCGGCGAAATCGAACAGCGTGTACACGCGCGCCGGGGAGCCGGTGTCCCCCGAACTGCAAGCCGCCAACCCGGACAGCAGCGCAAACAATGCCAGCGAGCGAGCTGGGTTCATGAACGCCTCGCGCTTGTAGTGGACAGATGCACGTCCGACACAGCCAGGCTGGGCCGACCGGGCGCCATGGCATCGAAACGGGCCTCGTCGTCGCGAAAGTCGTCGGCGAACAGGCTGGTCATCAATGCGCCAATCTCGCTGTCGGGCACAAGGTGCGGCGCAACGGTGGCGGCGAATTCTGCCGCCGATGCAAATCTGGCGTTGCGATCGCGCGTCAGCGCTTTGGTGATGATGCCGCCGAGCGGCGAGGGCAATGACTGGATGCGCGCCAGTTCGTCGGGCCCCGGGCCGGTCGCCGCCTTGAGCAGAAGTTCGTAGGTGGTGTTGCCCCGGTACAGGATTTCGCCGCTGGCGCAGTAGTACATGACCAGGCCGAGCGAAAACAGATCGGCGCGCGCATCGACGTCCCCGCTTTGCGCCTGCTCGGGCGACATGAAGCTGACGTTGCCCTTGACGACGCCGTGCTCGGTTTTCGTCACGCGCCCTTCCGCCTTGACGATCCCGAAGTCGAACAGCTTGATCTCGCCGCGCGCCGAAACCAGCACGTTCGCCGGCGAAATATCGCGGTGGACGATGCCCAGGGGCTTGCCCGCCTCGCCGGTCTTGGTGTGGGCATACTCAAGCGCAGTGAGCGTCTGGTGCGCGCAGAACAAAACGACGGCGGGTGACAGCGCGCGTCCGTCCTTTTCCAGAGCCCGGGTAACCACGCGGCCGAGATCGCGGCCCAGGATGTATTCGGTGGCCATGAAGTACTCGTCGCCGACCTTGCCGAAGTCGAACACCGGGATGATGTTCGAGTGCACCAGCGTCGAGCCCAGGTTGGCCTCGTCGATGAACTGCGCGACCACCTCGGGCTCGCGGGCCAGCTCGGCGCGCAGGCGCTTGATCACGAACGTTCGCTTGAAGCCCTCTGCGCCGTGGGTGACCGCGGTGTAGATCTCGGCCATACCGCCCTCCCCCAGGCGATCGACCAGCTGGTAGCGGCCGAATGTCGTCGTGC
>CAYSKR010000220.1:0-10346 GCA_964431675.1 uncultured Myxococcales bacterium | reverse complement strand
ACCGTGAGGTTGTTCGGCAGCGTTCCGGGGCTGATGATCTCGATGCGGTCATCGAAGATGAACAGGCGGATCGGCGCGCTGATCAAGTAGTCCCGGTGGACCAGCGCGTTGACCAGCAACTCCTCGAAAACGACCGGCGGGATCTCGGTCACGCCCGGGCTGTTGACGCCGCGCCCCGCCTGCACCTTGCGCAGGTTGCGGAGCACGAAGGCGAGCGCATCGTCAAAGGCGCGGCGCAGTGAGCCACCGAAGTCTTCGGTGTCGTCGTAGCGCGACGTGTGAATGTCACTGCCCGGATACTTCACCGCCTTGACGACGAACTGCGGCTTGAAACGGTTGGGTTGCTCTCCGAAGAGCAACAGGCCCGCAAGGTTGAGCGCACCCCCGCCAGTGGCTAGGTTCATGTTCTGCAGAAGCCGCAAGCGGTCTGCTTGACGAGATGGAAGCCGCTGGCCGTAGGTGTCGCGCAAGAAGTCGCGGAAGCGTAGCTCGTCGAGTGCATCGAGGCCCGCTCGCGTGGGCAGCTCGTCGGCGTGAAACTGATCCGTCATCTGGAAAAGTCGGCGCAGCTCTTCCTTGGAATTGACGCGCCGCTTGTCCGCACCGGCCTTCAGCCAGATGACGCCGTTCTTGTCGAAGTAGGGCTTGTCGAGGCCCTTGGGGACCGTGAGCACGATGACGACGCGGCCTTTCGCGAGGGCAACGTTCTTCGTCTGCACTGTGAGGGGGCTGCGCACGGCGTGGCTCGCGGTGTTGGCGATGAGCTGGTTGAGCCGCGTGACATCGTCGATGGACAACCCTGGCGTCGTTCCATCGTCGGCGACGCCGAGGAAGAGAGTTCCGCCTTCAGCGTTGGCGAAGGCGACCATCTCGGCAGCGAGCGCATCGGGGTTGGTCACGTCGCGCTTGAACTGGCGCGTGCTGTCCTCTCCGAGGGCGATCTCGGCGAGCAGTGCTCGCGCTGCGGCCCTTCTCGGCCCGGCTTTCGCGGCCTTCGTGCTGGTGCGCTTCGTCATCGATCCCGCGTCATTTTCCCCGCTGCATGGCTCCTGGCGGTGGTCGTCCAGCATTTTACCCTTTTTAAAGGGTACTATTCCATTTGACGGGGACAGCTACATGAGGCGCAGCGCGCCCGTGCGCCAGGCCACACCGCCCTTGGCGTCGCGCACGATGACCACGACCGCGCCTTGTCTGGGGTCTTCCGGCTTTTCGACCTTCAACGTGGCTCTGGCCTCGCGGTACCGCAAGAGCTTGCCGAAGCCGGTGAACCAGGCGTAGGTCAGCGCACCGTCGCCATCGGCGGCCGCCTGCAAAACAACCTCTTTTGCGTCGGCACCGGACACGACGATCTGCGCGCCCTCATCAAACGGCTGGCCACTCACGGTCACCACGCCAATCACGGGATTGCCGCCGGCCTTGCCCAGGAATGCGATCTTGTCAGCAAGCTTCTTCTCGCCGCCAAGCACAAACGCCACTTGCAACGGCAGCAACAGCACGGCGTCGCTGGACATGCCCAGCGCCATCCGGGCCTGCGCCAGCAGCGTCTCGTCGGGCGCGCTGACGAACCAATCGACACCCTCATGGCTGATGAGCGCCCTGGCGATGTCGGGCGGCGCCGGTTGTCCCGGCAGCGGCGGTGCCAGCGTCAACTCACCCGGCACGGCCACGCTCGGCACGCCGTCGTCGCTGGTCACCAGCAGATCGAGGCGCGCCTTGTCGCCGGGTGCGAGGCGAGGCTTGTCCATGCGCACCGCGAGAATGCGCGCGTGGCGCAGATCCCCGGGTTCGCGGAAATCGCCACAGCTTGTGGACCAGCCCGCAGCGAGCGTGGCCAGCATCACCCACGCGCGTGTTCGTGCGTTCATCTAGAACTCCCCCCGGATGCCGAACGAGGGCAAAAAGGGCAGGGTCCGGAACGGCTCTTTTTGCGAGAAGTCGTAACTGTACTGGTACGCGATGACGGCGGCGTGCGCGTAGATGTTCTGGATGTCGAGAAAAGCGCTCAGCTTCCAGTGCGCAAACCGCCAACTGCGGTCCACGCGGACGTCAAGCTGGTGCAAGGTCTCGGTGCGCACTGAGTTGAGGGCTCCGAACACGGCGCGGTAGTAGTTTAAATCACTGACGAACACGGCGTGATCCACAGGCGTGTACGGCTTGCCTGTCGTTAGCTGAAACCGGCCACCGATCTGCCAGTGCTTGTCCTGGCCGAAGCGCTTGGAGCCCAGGACGATGAGGTTGTGCGTCTGGTCGAAGTCGAACAGGCGCTCGGGACTCGAAGGCCCGTCGCTGCGCACCGAGCGGGACAGTGTGTACGCGATCCAGGCGAAGTGGCTGTCGCCCCGCCAGGTCAGCAGCGCCTCGGCACCGAACGTCTTGCCGGTGCCGCGGTTGGCGTAGGCGTTGTTGGCCGTCATCGCGTCTCGGCGGTCCGTGGCGAACACGATGAGATTGCTGCGCCAGGTGTAAAAGCCGGTGGTCTGCAACGTTAGGCGTGGGCGAAGCTCGCGCTCGATGCCCGAGGTCAGTTGCCAGGCTTTTTCAGCGCCCAGATCTTTCTGTCCGTTTTCGTCCTGCCATTGCGGCGGGCGCGTGTACAGGCCGCCCGCCGTTCGCAGGATGTTCTTGCCCGCGTTGAGCTTGAGTTCGCCGCGCGGCTGGAAGACATGTGCGTCGTTGCGCAGAAATCCGTCGTAGCGGCCACCCGCCGATAGCATCGCCCGGCTTCCAAGTTCAAGATCGGCCGACGTCCACGCGGCCACGTTGGACAGGACGTAACTTTCGTTTTTGATGACCGGCGGATCAAATGTGAAACTCGGATCCATCGGATCGCCCTCGCGCGGGGGGCGGGGAAACTTCAGATTCAGGGTGACGTTGTGGCGGAATGCTTCGCCGCCAGCGCGCAACGTCAGGGGCCCGGCCACGCGCGCCCGTGCTTCGTCGCGCACGCCGATCCCGGAGAACTTCACCAGCAGGTACCGATCGGCCGAGGTCTGGAAATCGAACTTGGTCGTGTCTGCCGTGAGCGACAGGCGATTTTGTACCCGCGGACTTTCGTAGGTGGCGGAAACAATGCCGCGGGTGAAGGTCGTGTCGCTCTTGAAGGTTCCGCTAAGCGCGGGGTCGGTCGCGTTGTCCTTGCTCAGGGCGAACGACGTCCCGTCATCGGTGGAAAACACGAACATCGACAGACGCCAGCGATCGCGGGGTTGCCAGTCGGCGCGGGCCTGCCAGTCGTAGTAGCGGGGCAACAGCGTGAACCCAAGGCCGCTGTCTGGTGGCAGCACCGCCGGCAGAATGGCGTCGATCAGCGATCGCCGAACCGAGAACGCAAACGTGGCGTGGTTCGTTTGTTTGCCGATCGGGCCTTGCAGGAACAGGCCACCGTTGATGAAAGAAACCTCGGCGAATCCGCTTGCCTTGGGTTGCCCGCGCCGTGTGTTCACCGAGATGGTGCCGGCGGACGCGCGTCCCTGCTCGACGCCGAATCCACCGGGCGCGTACACGACGTCTTCGATCATCTCGGACGGCAAGATCGACTGCACGGCACCGAAGTGAAAAAGCAGCGGCACCTCGAAGCCGTCGACCAGCACGCGTGAGTCGGCGGGGGCAGACCCGCGAATGACGATACCACCCGAAAATGGCGTGAATGTCCCCGTGTTGGCCACGCCGGGCAACGACTGGATTGCGGTCAACACGTCGCCGCGCGTGCCGGGTATCCGCGTGATCTCCTCGCGCGCGATCTGCGTGCTGCCCGGTGCCGGGGATTCGCGCTTGGCCACCTCAACCACCGCGACCGTGGCCACCTCGTCGATCAGCAGCAAGTCGATCGGCGCGGCCGCCTTGCCGACGACCATCGTCACCGTGTCGCTGCTCGACTCGAAGGGTGGCTTGGAAACCTCCAGGGTAAAGCGCCCCTCGGGTGGCAGCTTGATGGTGAAATGCCCGCGTTTGTCGGTGGTGGCGACGACGCCGGTTTCGAGGACGCGCACCGTGGCACCAAGCGCCGGGTGTCCATTGGTGTCGATCACGCGGCCGGTGACCGCTGCCGTCGAACGTGGTGCTGCCGCCGCCGTGGCTGCCGCGCTTGCGGTGCCCGTCGCGTCGATCCGGGGCGAGCTCGCATCGCCTTGTCCGGGCGAAGCGTCGGTGCTTCCTGCATCGGCGCTCTCCGCCCAGGCGGAACGGATCGGAGTCGCGCTCACACCGGCGATAACCAGCCAACCAAATATGGTGAGAGGGCGCACCAACATCCGCGCGCGCGGAAATATCACGACCGACGCCTTCGCACCAGTTTCGCGACGTCACGCGCAACCCGTGGCGTGGGCAGTCTGGCCGATGCAATCTGCGTGAGTCCTCCACTGCCTGATCGAACACCACAAGATCAAGAAAGTGTGGTCCACGGACCATTATCTGGGCCTGGCCGGAGCGGAAGTGGTGCCGCGTCGATCTTAAAGCTAGTGCCTCGATCCGGTTCAGCGGCGACGCGCAGCGCTGTCCGCAGGCCACCGCACTTCCTCTTTGGTCGCAGGCTTCGCCTTGGGCGAGGGCAGAAACGTCGGGCGCAACGCCTTGATCAGGCGCTCCTTGGCGGTGTTGGGATCGGCGCGCATGTCGAGGCCCTTCACCTTGTCGAGCGTGTCGTGCAGCAGTTGCAAACGGTTCCGGTCGCCCTCGCCGCAGGGCGCGCTGGATCCGGATTCACACAGGGCAAGCGCGCGTCCCGCCGCGACGAACGCCGGACCCGATTCAAAATGATCGGCCAGCGCCAGCGCACGTCTGCCGTGCAAGCGGTGGTCTTGCGGGTGGCGCTCGATCGCCGGGCTCACCGTCGCCAGGACCCAGTCCGGCCGCCGCCCGTCGAGAAACAAGTCGGCCAGCTCGAGCGTCGCCGCGACATCGCTCGGATCGCCCAGGAGGCGCGCCTGCAGCTCGGCCACGCGCGCGCGCGATTCCGCATCCAGCGTCGACGCCAGCTTCACCTTTGCGTCGGGACGCGGCAAGAGCACCGCCACCGCCAGCAGCAGCAACACGGCCACGTCGAGGATCCGGCTGAACATCGCCCCTATTCGTAGCGCAAGGCTTCGATGGGGTCGAGCCGCGAAGCGCGCCACGCCGGGTAGAACCCGAACACCACGCCCACCAGCGTCGAGAACGTGAAGCCGATGGCGTAGCTCTCCATGCCAAGCTCGGTCGGCCATTCCATGAGCTGCGAAAACAGCTTCGCCGCGCCGGTGCCGATGGCCATCCCGACCAGGCCTCCCAGCATCGTCAGCACCGCCGCCTCCAGCAGAAACTGCATCAGCACGTGGCGTCCCTTGGCACCCACCGCCATGCGGATGCCGATCTCGCGCGTTCGCTCAGTCACCGACACCAACATGATGTTCATGATGCCGATGCCGCCCACCACCAGCGACACCGCCGCGATGCCCGCCAGCAAGAGCGTCATCGTCTTGGTGGTTTCCTGCGCCATCTGCGCGAACTCGGTCATGTCCCGCACCTGCGGATCGTCGGGATCGCCTTCCATGGTTCGGTGCCGCTGCCGCAACAACGCCAGCACTTGATCCTGCGCGCGGTGCGTCTCGCCGGCCGACGTCGCCGACATGATGATCCGGCGCAGCGCCTGCGCTTGCCCCGCGCCCATGTTGAACAGCTTCCGGCGCACGGTGTTGAGCGGCATCAATACCTGATCGTCCTGGTCCTGGCCTTGACCGCTCTGTCCCTTGCGCGCCATCACGCCGATAACCTGGCAGGTCAGCGTGCGCACGCGAATGCTCTGGCCGATGGGATCGTCACCACCGAACAGTTGATCGACGACGTTTTGCCCCAGCACGCACACCTTGGTGCCCGCCTCGACGTCGCGCGCACCGAAGAACCCGCCGCGCTCGACGGTCCAGTTGCGGATTTGGATGTACTCGGGCGAGGTGCCGATGATTGGCGCCGCCCAGTTGTTACCGCCCCACACCAGTTGCGCCTGGGTTTCCACGACCGGTGCCGCATGCTGAATCGCGTCGCAGTTTTTGCGAATGGCCTCGACGTCGCTGTCGTTGACAGCGTTGCCGGCCGACCCATGTCCGCCGCGGGCCCCGCCCATCGACGAAAATCCGCCGAACGCGAACAGCACGTTGGTGCCCATGGCCGCGATGCGCGCGTTCACCGCGGCGCTTGCCCCCCGGCCGAGCGCCACCATGGTCACGAAAGCGCCCACGCCGATCATGATGCCAAGGGTCGTCAAGAGCGCCCGAAGTCGGTGCCGCATGCAGCCCCTGATCGCGATGCGCAGCAGGCCAAAGAAACTCACGCGCCGCCCCCGCCGGGCGTGGCCGGCAAGCCGTGGGGCCGACGCCGGTTGGTGTTGATGCGGTCCGCCGCGATCTTGCCGTCCTTGAAGACGACCACCCGGCGTGCGAACTCGGAGATGTCGAGCTCGTGCGTGACCAGCACGATGGTGATGCTGCGCTCCTCGTTCATGCGCGTCAGGATCCCCATGACCTCCTCGCTGGTCTTCGAGTCGAGGTTGCCCGTCGGCTCGTCGGCGAGCAACAACGGCGCTCCGGTCACCAGCGCCCGCGCGATGGCGACGCGCTGCTGCTGACCGCCCGACAGCTGGTTCGAATAGTGGCCCGCGCGATCGGAAAGCCCCACCGCCGACAGCGCCTGCTGTGCGCGCTCCCGGCGCTCGCGACCCCTGGCCGCCGCGTACGCCAGCGGCAATTCGACGTTTTCAAGTGCCGTCGTACGCGCCAGCAGGTTGAACCCCTGGAACACGAAACCTATCTTGCGGTTGCGAATCTCCGCCAGCTCGTCGCGATCCAGTTTGGCAACGTTGACGCCGTCGATGAAGTAATCGCCGCTGGTGGGCCGATCCAGACATCCCAGCAAGTGCATGAAGGTCGACTTGCCCGATCCCGACGGCCCCATGACCGCCACGAATTCCCCGGCGCCGATGTCGAGGCTCACGCCGCGCAAAGCCTGAACCGTGTGGTCACCCATCTCGTAGTGCTTGACCAGATCGCGCACGACGATCAGCGGATCTGCACCCATGGCGGGCGCGCTGGTTGCGGCGGCTGGCGCGGTCATGACCCTAGAAAAAGCGTGGGCCGCGGTTGCGGTTCTGATTCGCCGCGGGGGAGGCTGCGGCTGCGGGCAGCTTGTTCATCAGACCTCCGGTCGCCTCGACGACGACGTCCTCGCCCTCGGCCACGGGGCCGCGCAAGATCTCGGTGAACTCCTCGTCGGAGATGCCGGGCCGGAACGAAATCGCACTGACCTTGCCGTTTTGCGCCTTGTACACGCGCGCCGAGATGCGATCGCCGCCGCGTCGGCCCATCGGTCGCCCGCCACCACCAAATTCCCTGCCGCCGCCAGGCGCTCTCGATGCGCGCGCGACCGAGTCAGGCGCACCGGCCCCACCGGCCCCACCGGCCCCACCGCCCGCGCCCGGCCCGTCACTCCCACCGCTGCCGCGCGGCCCCCCCGGCGCGATGAGCTCCGGCGGCGGCTTGAACCGGAGCGCCGCGTTGGCCACCCGCAACACGCTTTCCCGCCGCTCGGTCACGATGCGCACGTTGGCGGTCATGCCGGGGCGCAAGCTGCCGTCGGAGTTGTCGACGCGCAGAATGGCATCGTACGTCACCACGTTCTGCGCCACGTTCGGATTCGACCGTATCTGATGAATGGCGGCGACGAACTCGCGCCCCGGGTGCGCGTCGACGGTGAACCGCGCTTCAAGACCTTCCTTCAGCTTGCCCACGTCGGCTTCATCGATGGCGGCGCGCACTTCCATCTTGGAAAGATCCTGCGCGATGGTGAACAGCGTCGGCGCCTGCATCGACGCCGCCACCGTCTGGCCCACGTCGACCGCACGCTGCAACACCACGCCATCGATGGGCGAGCGAATCGTGGTCCGTTCAAGATCGATCTTGATCATGCCCACCGAGGCCCGCGCTTGCGCGACTTGCGCTTCCGCCGCCTGCAGATCGACGTCGGCCACCTCGAACTTCGATCGCAGCAAATCCAGCTCCGCCGCACCCACCACCTGCCGCTCACCCAGCGTCTTGGCCCGATCGAAGTCGACCTTGCTCTGCCGCTGGTTGATCTGCGCCCGCGCCCGCGCCGCCTCCGCGCTCTTGAGCTGCGCCCGCGACTGTTCCAGGCTGGCCTTGATGCGTGTCGGTTCAATCTGCGCAACGATCTGGCCCGCCTTGACGCGGCTGTTGAAGTCGGCGCCCAGGCTCTGGATGATGCCCGACACCTGTGAGCCCACCTGCACCGTGATCACCGCGCTCAGTTGACCGGTGGCCGTGACCGTCTGCTCGACCGGGCCTTTGTCGATCTTGAACGTCTTGAAGGTCAGCGGAACATCTGCGGCTGATTTGCGCAGCGCAAAGTACGCGATGCCGCCGCCCACGGCCGCGACGACCAGGGTGGCCTTGATGATGCCGCCGATTTTTCGACCTGCTGACATTGGTGCCCCAACCTCGATCCGACCATGGACCAACGAGGTGCGCCATAGATTAGCCGCAAACCGATCATTTTTCCGCACCGTGAGTCCACGCCCGCCCCATTGACGCGCCGCAGGGAGGGGTGGCGGCCACTTTCCGTGGGCGCTGATGCATTGAAAATTCATCGCTGTGATATGGTTTTTCAAGTGCTGGTTTCGCGCAACGAACACGTCGACCGGGTCCGCTGGCTACTGCGCCACAATCCTGTCGTGGCGATCTTGGGGCCGCGCCAGATAGGAAAATCGACGCTGGCCGGACAAGTCGCCGGGCAGCACCGCGCGGTGACCATGTTCGATCTTGAGCGTCCCGCCGATCTGCGACGACTTGATGACCCCGAGCGCGTGCTCGCGCCGCTCGAAGGACTGGTCGTTCTCGACGAAGTACAACGTCGGCCGGAGATCTTTCCGATCCTGCGCGTGCTCGTGGACCGGCCGAAAAGCGCCCGGTTTCTCGTGCTCGGCGGCGCCGCACCCGAACTGCTGGCGCAGGGATCGGAGACGCTCGCGGGACGGATCGCCTTCCATCGCCTGGAAGGACTGGACCTCGCCGAGACCTCGCCCAGCAACCTCGGCCGACTCTGGCTACGCGGCGGATTTCCGCGTTCATACACAGCGCCAAGCGGCGCGGTGAGCATGCAGTGGCGACAATCCTTCATTCAGACGTTCCTCGAGCGTGACCTGCCCATGCTCGGGATTCGCACCGCCGAACCGACCATGCGGCGTTTCTGGTCCATGCTGGCCCACGTGCACGGGCAGACGCTCAACTGGTCGGAGCTGGGACGCTCGATGGGCGTGGGCGATATGACCGTTCGCCGCTACCTTGATTCGCTCAGCGCCACGTTCGTCGTCCGGCAGTTGCAGCCGTGGTTTGAGAACATTTCAAAGCGCCAGGTCAAAGCGCCGAAAGTTTACATCGCGGATTCTGGACTTTTGCACGCGCTCCTCGACATCGGAACCCAGGAACAGCTTGACGGCCACACCAAGGTCGGCGCGAGCTGGGAGGGTTTCATGATCGCGCAGGTGGTCAGGCGCCTTGGCGCGCGGCCGGAGCAATGTTTCTTCTGGGCAACGCATGCAGGCGGCGAGATCGACCTCGTCGTGATCACCAGCGATCAGCGCCTGGGATTCGAAATCAAGCTCACGACGGCACCGGCGGCCACCGCGTCGGCGCGCACCGCGCTCTCCTCGCTGGGGCTCGATCGAGTGGACGTCGTGCACGCAGGTGGCGAAACCTATCCGCTGTCAGATCGCATCCGCGCCCTCGCCGCCGCGCGCGTCCTTGCTGACTTGAAACCGCTTCGTTGAGAGGCTGCGTCACGGAGCGGCGCGTGACGCATCGGACTCGGGGCCCATTACCCGCCCATGATGCCGTCGACCCAAGCCTTTTCACGCAGAACCCGTGCCACCGGACGGCCAGATCGCGCGCCGTGCGTCTTATCCGGCAAGGCGAAAACCTTCGGTGGCTGCGGCGTGCTGGACCGTCCCGGCGTGCTTGCGCCATCTCTCCCAATCCTCGACGCCCATGACGACAAGGTCGACTTCTTTGTTGATGCCAGAGCGCACGATGCGCCGCAGCTTCACCGTCTCGGCCAGCCAGTCGCGCAATCCACGCTCGACGACGAGCAGATCCACATCCGAGTTCGCCGTGGCATCGCCGCGCGCGTACGATCCGAACAGGTAGACCGTCGCGGGCGCCGTGGCGGAATCGATCAACTTGCTCGCGAGGGCGCGCAACGCTGGCATGGCAACCTTGCCACCGCTGCCCGCTGACCATCGTGCCCGCGCGGCGGTGCGCGCGATCTCTGATCGCCGCCGGGGGCCGAGGGCCAGCGCGCGCGCCCGGCCG
>CAYSKR010000219.1:0-15034 GCA_964431675.1 uncultured Myxococcales bacterium | reverse complement strand
CGATCCCAAAGGTAGCACCCTCCTGCTTGCACAGCCCGCCGAACATCGGCAGCGCGTGGTCGCCGCGCTGCGCGTGCTGCTGGCACCGAGAACTTCTCCGATTCGCGTGCGTGGCGGCTGAAAATTGACCGAGGGCCTGCGAGTGCTCGAAACCACATGCCTACGCCGGGACGCATTCCGCCCGCACCCTCCGCTCCCGCGAAAATGGCCTTTGTTTCGCTTACGGGCATGCGCCGCTGCTGCTACAAGCGCCGTCAACCGCCTACAGGAATTCGCACAGGTAGGCGGCAGGAGCAGTCGTGCGAACGTCGAAGCCGCTCTTGCCGGGGACCTCGAAGACCGTGCCAGCCGAGAACGCGCGCCACCCCTCGCCTGGCAGCTTGGCTGCGATCTCGCCGCTCGTGACCGTCATGCGCTCGGGCGCGTCGGTGTTGAAGTGGTACTCGCCCTTCGCGATGACCCCGACCGTCATGCGGCGGCCAAGGCGCTCGAATCCCACGCTCTGCACGCCGCCGTCGAAGTAGGTGTTGTGTTTCAGTGCCGTCATGGTGCGCGCATCTTACGTCAGGCCGTCACGGCATGGGCATGGGCGGCGGCGGCGGATAGTACAGACCGGCGTCGTCGCTGACACGGTGGTGAGCACGGTCACGACGTGCAGAGCGCTCAGCCTGGAAGGCGGACCTTGATCGTCTCGATCTCGCGCTCGCAGCGATCGACCCGATCGACCCGATCGCGCAGGTCCAGTCGATCCGAAAGCAGATTCTTCACGTCGTCGATGGAACCTTTGAGGCTGACAATCGCGGTGGCGGTTCGGATCTCCGAGTCGACGACCCTGCGCTCAAGGCTGCCCAGACGGGTGTTGGTCTCGTCGAGCCGCAGGTTGGTCTGATCGATGCGGGCGCTGGTTTCTCGCGCAGCGTCGCGTATCTCGCGCAGGATTTCGACGGCCATGTCTTGGTCGCTCAGGGCCATGCTTATCGAGTGTAGCTCGAAATAGTTGCGTGGCACTTGCCTTTACTGAACATCAGTATGGTAAGCGATCGTCGCCATCGCATCCCCCCTTGAGAGCGCCTCCGTCTGACGCGCATCACTCTTGCGACGCGAGAATCGCCACCTCGTTGTGATGATGGAACAGGTGTTTCATGCGCAAAAAGCGCCAGCCGAACGCGGACAGCCGACGGTGCGTGTCATTCAACATGGCGTGGTTCGGGGCCCCCTTGAACTTCAGCGTCGCCACCACGCGACGGCACCAGCGCTGCTCCATCCACCGAAGCACCAACCCCACCGTCCGCTCGGGCTCGCAAATGACGTCGCAAAGCAACCAATCGACCGGTTCGCTCGGCACAAACGCGAACGCATCGCCGCGAATCATTGTCAGGTCCGGGTGCTCCATCACCGAAGGGGCAAGCGCCGAGCGATCGACCGCCGTTACCCGCGCGCCTCCGGCCAGCGCCGTCCACGCCCAACCGCCGGGGGCACCACCGAGATCCACGCAGCTTTCACCTTGGCCCGGCGAGCACCCGAGCCACGCGAACCCCTCTCGCAACTTTCGGTACGCGCGCGACGGGGCCTTGCGATCCTCCGCCACCGTCGGCAGGCCGGCGGGCCATGGTGAAAGGTCGGTTCCTCCCGACCCGAGCGCCTTGGGCCCGGCCACGGACAACAGCAGCGACGTGCGCCCAACGAGCGCTGCTTGCACCACGCTGAGATTCGAGTCACCAGAAAAACCCGTCTGCCACGCGACGTACCGCCGAAACACACGCGGCAACTTGGTGCGCAGCAGATCCATCAGCCGATCGCTCACCTGCCGCGCCAGCGGTGGCAAGCCGCCGTACGCGCCGGGATCTGGAACGAACGCATGCAGCGCAAACGCCCGATCGTCGCGCTCGATCACAGGCGCGATGGCGGCAAATGCCAGTTCCGGAAGTTCGTGCAGCGCGCCCTTGATCAGCGTCGCGGCAGGGAGTTGCTGGCGCGCAAACACCGGATCGACCGCTCTGCCCCGGGACACAGGGGCGTCCTTGCACGCCACCAGCCCCGGCCAGCGCGCCGCGATCTGCGCCCGCGTGATCTGAAGCTCGCTGATCAGCGCCTCCTCGAACCCGATCGACGTGACAAAACCGTGCACGACGGGACCCTCTCAGGTCCGGCCGCGCAGCGACTTGCGCGCCGCAGCAGCGTCGGTCGGTGCCACCGCCGCGAGAAAATCCCAAGCGCGGCCAACCACGTCCGCGCGCTGGGGATCCAGGCGTTGCGTCAGGTCGCCCATCCATTTTGCAATCCGCTCCGCCGAAGATTCTGGCTTCGCAGCCGCGTACGCCTTCGCCGCAAGCCCCTCGTCCCGCCGCACGCCCGCCGCACAAAGCGCCACCAACAAAGCCGCGTCTTCATGATCGCCTCCGAACGCATCGGGGCCCTGGGCGGCGATGTCCCGGCCTACGTCCGCCACGTTGGCGAAGTCGCCCGCACGCCAATAGACATGGCACAAGCGCAGCAGCGTCGGCACGAACGTGGGATCGGCGTCCGACGAGCGCAAGTAGGCATCGGTTGCAGCGGGTTCGTCGCCAAGATCCATGCGCAATATCTCGGCTTGTTGAAACAACGTGCGGGCTTTTCGCGCCGGGTCGGTCTGCGCTCGCGCCAACTTTCCCGCCAATGCCGCCGCTTGTCGGCTGTCGTGCAAAGCGACGTACACGCCCAGCAGCGATTCCATGGCGTTGACATCGTCCTTGTCCACCGCGAGGGCGACTTCCAGGTGCTCACGCGCCGCCTCGCACTGACCAAGGCGCGCCCGAATCTGCCCTAGATGCCGCCGGGCCGCACCGACCCTGCTCACGGTGGCCACGGAATGCACCCGAAGCAGCGACTCGAGGTGTGCGGCCGCCTCGTCCCAGCGCTCGTGCAGCATCGCGATGCCCGCGAGCGCTTCGCGTGCTTCCACGTGCGCGGGATCTGCCGCCAGCACCTCATGGTACGCGGACGCAGCCGCAACCTCGTCGCCGAATTTTTCCGCCAATTCGGCGCGGCGAAGCGCCAGGGTGACCGCGTCGATCACTTGCCCGGCCGCCGGCACGCGGCTGAGCCGATCGTACGTTGATCGCGCCAGATCCCAGTCAAGGGCCCGATACGCCAGATCACCGACCATCAGCAAAGCGCCCACGCTTTCGGGATCCAGCATCAATACCTCTTCCAGATCGGCAGAGGCTTCGCCGGAATCTCCGAGTCCCAAAAGCGTGCGGGCGTGCCCAAGCAGTTGCAGCACGCGGGTCGCCGGATCGCTGGGTGCCGCCAGGGCCCGGCGAAACGCCTCCTCGGCCGCCCGCAGATCACCGTCCTCAAAGGCCATCTCCGCCTGCGCGAACTGAATCCGCCCGCGGTGGCGATCATCCAGGCTCTGCGCCCGCGACGCGAGCGACATCCACGCACGGTTGCGCGCCCGGATATCCGGCAGCCGACCGTACAGGTCCATCAATGCGTCCGCTGCGTCCTGGTCTGCCGGATCTGCCGCCAGTGCCGCTTCGAAAATCGCAATGCCAAGCAGCGGATCCACGTCGTCTTGGCGCGCCAACGTTGCCATGGAACGCCCGATCTCGATCGCGGCTCCATGGTCGCCGACCTGCTCAGCCAGTCGGCGCATCTGCCGCAGACATGCAAGCGCCTCCGCGTCATCTCCCAGCTCCTCGGCGTTTTTCGCGCGCAGCGCGAGCACGTCGGAAGAAGCCTCCTCGATTGGGGTCAGGCGCAAGAGGTCCGCGGTGGCCAGTCCGCCGCCGCAAGGCGCGTGGCGCGCGCGTACCCCCGCAACCAATGAACCCAATGCGGCCACCGCCTCGGTCGACTCGGGACGCAGCTCGGCCAGCCGCCGCAAGATGGCCTCGGCCCTTTCGGCGTGATCCTCGGCCACCAGGGCAGCCAGTTCGAGACCGACCGTTTCAAGGTCGACGATGGTTCCGGCATGGCCCCCGGATGGGAATGCCTCCGCCAACCCCCACAGACGTTCCAGACAGGCGCACAGGGCGGCAGGCCGACCTTCGCGGCGAAATATCTCCACCAGTCGAAACCACAAGTCCGCGTCGTTCGGACTCACCTGCAGCAAGTCCCGGTAGATGACCTCGGCTTCACTCGATCGTCCGCCCCGCTCAAGCACGCCACCCAGCGCGCGTGCAACAAGCCCGACATCGGCACCGGCCGCGTTGGCCTTGCGACGACGAAGGATATCCACCAGCTCAAGGTTTCGCCCCGCGTCTTCAAGAACTTCCACCAACACATCGAGCGACGCGCCCCGGGGCTCGGCCGACACGCCCGCGGCGATGTTTGAGGCCGCGTCTTGCACATGGCCCGCAACGCGCGCCCACTGCGCCAGACGCAAGTGTGCCTCACCACGCTCGGCGTCGCGCGCGACCGAATTCTGAAAACCATCCGCCGCGCCGACGAACTTGCCGAACCAAAGGGTGGCCTCCTGGTGCTGGCCTGCGCGCCACAGATGCCGGGCCAGCGCGAAGGCCGCATCCAGATCCTGCGGCGCCGTCTCGGCCAGACGCCGGTAGACGTCCGTCGCCTCGGGCGATCGGCCCGCGCGGAACAACGCTTCAGCCAGGCGCGACCGGACCGGACGCGCCTCTCCCTGTCGTGCCGCAGCCGCGCGACGTTCAAGGACTTCGACCAGCCGCGGCCACTCCGCCCCCTGGCGCACCAGCGCCTCGAGGGCATCGAACGCCGACGCGCTGGCGGGATCGAGGCTTACCGCTCGTTCCAGCAGCGTTGCCGCGTCCTCGGGCAAGTTCAGGCGCTCGCGAAATATTTCCGCCGCTGCGACCAGATGCGCGGCGCGACGGCCCTCGCTTTCTCCGGTTCGACCATCGTCGGCCCATGCAACGAGCGCCTGCGCCGTGGCCCGGGCATCCCCGCGGCGCGCCGCAATCTCGACGAAGCGCCGCCACGCAGCAACCGCGGCAGCCTCCGGTGCGTCGCCCTCAAGGCACGCACGCAGCCACACTAAAGCCGCATCCTCTCGCCCTTGACGATCGCGCAGGAGCGCAAGGCGGAGCGACAACTCGGCGTGCGGGGGGGTAAAACCAACGGGCGCGGGAACGGTGAGCAGTGCCTCGATCACCTCGGCGGCCTGCGCCACGCGAGACGAGTCGTCGCCCGCCACGGCCAGGTCGGCCAGCTCGATCGCCGCCCGCGAACCCTCCATGCCCCCTTCCATGCCCGCCCCGGCCAGCGCATCCGCGACGATCCATTCGTTGCCGAGCCGCCGACCGAGATCGCGCAACCGATCGAGGAGGAGCCGCCGGAGAGCAGGATCGGTCGCCAATCCAAGGGCGCGCCGCAGAAACGTTTCCAGGTCCGCGAGATCGCGCCGCTCGGCCAGCACGGAAGCAAGGTCGTCAAGCGCCGCCACGTCCACCGGGTTGTCGCGCAGAACCTGCTCAAGCAACGCCCGCGCGCCAGCAACGTCGCCCAGCTCCCGGGCCCGCAGGCCGGCAAGCCGTCGCCACAGCATCGAACGCGTCTCGGAATCCGTGGCCCGCGCCCCCGCGGCCAGCAGCAAGTTCGCTGCTTCGAGGGCGTTGCCACCACGCAACAGCAGTTCAGACGCTTCGTGCAAGGGCTGCCAGGCTTGCTGATCCAGGTCAGCCGCTTTTCGCAATCGCTCGATGGCCGCGTCGGTTTGTCCCAGCTCACGATCCATGGCCGCCAGCGCCCGCAATACCCGAGATCCACCGGCGCGGTCGTCCCGCGCCGCGTACAACGTGCGCGCCCGCTCAAGCGCCCGCGCGGCCTCCGCCCGATCTGTGCCGGCGTCGAGCAATGCGCGACCGCGCCCCTCCCAGCCCGACGGTTCGGTCTCGTCAAGATGAACCGCCTCGTCAAAACGATCGCGCGCCCTGATCGGGTCACCCATGCGCTCAAGTTGCACGAAGCCTGCGCGCGCGCACAGACGGGCCTTTTCGCCCGCGCAGGGTTCATCCGCTGCGCGTTGCCGCACCCACTGCAACAGGTCGGTCCAGCGCGCCGCGTGCTCCAACTCCGTACAAAGTGTACGAAAGATGGTCAGCGTCACCGCCCTTGGGGGACGGTCGTTGAAACCCGTCCAAACCCGTTCCATCAGGCCCCGTGCCCGCTCGCCCTGTCCAGCTTGCCGCGCAGCGCTCACCCCTGACAGCAATGCGATCAAGCGATCGGTTTCCCAGCCGCCCGACGCTGCGCCCGCCACACGCTCGAATATCGCGGCCGCGTCAGCCCAGCGCGACTGCTCACCGGCGACCGTCGCCCTGGCCAGGAGCGCGGGAACAAATTCTGGCGTGCGCGCAAGAAGCTTGGTCGCCAGCTCATCCGCCTCGCCAAGGGTTGCCGACGCCGCGACCAAGATCTGAAGCAGGCGCGTCGCCGCGAAAGCATTGCCGTCGCCGTCGTCGAGCGCAACCGCGCGGCGGTAATGGTCCCGTGCCGCTGCTACATCGCCGCGCAAGAGGGCACCTTCCCCAACCGCATTTCTGGCGCGCGCTTCGTCATGCGCCGCGATCTGTGTCCGCGGCCTCGGGTGGCCCTCCCCGCCTGCGTCGACTCCCGCAAAACCGACGACGATCCGCTCCGATCCCGAGGGTGGCACAAGCGCCAGATGCCCGCGCTCGGGAAGGCGCCAGCCCTGCCCCGCCAGCAATTCCAGCAGCGCAATCTCGAGAACGTCGATCTGCAGATCCGTCGCCCCCAGCAGTGACAAGCCGGACCAAGGAGCATCCCGCTGTTCAAGGCCGCGCGCGACGCGCGCACCCATCGCGGTGAACAGCGCCATCGGCACCAGCGGTGCCGGGATCGGCAGAAAGCCATGGACCCTCACATCGACGAAGGAAAGCTGAAGCTGGCGGGGCGGCGACGGAACGAGGTCGGCCACCGCCGACACCAGCGCCTCACGCTTGCCGAACACCGCCCGCGCGCAAACGTGCAGCCTGCCCTCATGCACCTGCGCGTCGGCGTCGAGCAAACCAAAGTGTGGCAGAGGCAGAGCGCGCATCACCGCCACCGCCTCCGCCGCGCCGAAGGAAAACACGACGTCACGCAAACGGCAGCGCTTGCTGGCAAAACGCCGCTGCTCTCCCGAAACGTCGGCGGGAAAACGCAGCCCGGGAACCTCCATGTCGAGGCGGTCGATCCGTCCAAACGGCGGCAAATCCAGGCCTTCCGCCCGAAGCACGCCCGCCCCATCGACGAACGTCAGGGCAAATCCGAGGGCATCGGGCGTCGGGAACGCCACCGTCGCCGACCGCACCGCTAGAACCTCGTGGGTGGCGTGCAGGGCTCGTAGCTGATGGGTGTGTCGGGGCCCTCGTCGTAACGCACGTACTCCTTGTTGACCTCGATGCGCTTGGCCTGTTTGGCCTCGTTGCAGCGACGCAGCGCCCATTCCTCCACGACCTTTTCACCCTTGGCCGTCGTTGCCGCCGCCATCAGTTCCACCTTCTTCTTCGAAAACTCGTCCGCGTCAGGCGTCTTGCGCTCCTTGAGCTTGATGACGACCGCGCTTCCCGACACGTCGAACGGCCCGGCAAAAGGCTGCGCCGTGGTCAAGGCAAACGCCGCCTTGGCGATATCCGGTGACGTTCCAAGCCCCTCGACGACCGCGCCGCGACGGGCGAACAAGCCGGTTTCTTCGGCTGCGGGGCGCTCATCCGACGCGCCGTCCTTGGCCACCGGGAACAGATCCTTGAGCGGCTTGTCGATCGTGACCTTGGCCCTGCTGAGAGCCGCCGTCGCTTCGGCCCGCGCGCGCTCTTTCGCCCGATCCTCCCGCAGCTGACCCTCGGCCAGTTCCAGCTTCACCCGATCGAACGTCAGGTCGCCCTCGCGCGTTCCCGCGACCTGCACCAGGTAGAAGCCATCGGTGCCCTTCTCCGGGCCGATGACCTCACCGTCCTTGGCCGCCCACGCCTTCGTCTCGGCACCGGCCGGCAACGCCGTCGCGCCCTGACGGCGCCAGCCCAGATCACCGCCGCGGTGCTTGGTGCGCGCGTCGTCGGTGGCCGCCTTGGCCACGGCCGCAAACGCCTCGCCCTTCTTTATCCTGGTCAAAAGTCCGTCCGCCTTCTTCTTGACCGCGGCTTCCGCGTCTTTCGACGCACCGCCATCGAGCTTCAGCAAGATCTGACGCAGATGCCGCTCTTGCGGAGCTTTTTCGTACAGAAACTTCCGCTGCTCGTACAGATCCTTGAGTTTCTTGTCGTTGGCCGTCGCGTAAGCCGCGATCTCGGCCTGACCCAGCTCCAGCTCGTTCTCGTACCGGTGCGACGAGAAACGAACGTATTCCAGGTTGACCTGGTTGTTCTTGCGATCGAACTCGTCTTTCACCTCGGCGGCGGACACCGAGACGCCCTCGCGCAGCACCTGACGCAGCCGGCCGGCCAGCATCTCCCGGCGCTGCTGGGCGATGAACGACTTCGGGGTCATCGCCAGCTGGAAGCGCACGAACTTCGCAAACGAGTCGTAGTCGAACTTACCGTCCTTCTGGAAAATCGATACCGGCGTTTCCACCCCACCCCCCATGATCTTCGACTCCGCCAGCATGTCCTCGACCTCGTCCTCGCCGACGCGAAAACCCAGGCGCTCGGACTCCTGCGCCAGAAGCTCCCGTTCGATCACCCGGTCCATGATGAGTTCCTTGAGCTTGAGGCGCTTGGCCTGCTGCAAGGGAACGCGGTCACCGCCGGACATCACGAAAGCGTAACGCCAGTCGCTCTGGAACATCGTCGTTCCACCGACGCGCGCGGCGAACGAAGACTGGACGGCTTTCTCCTCGTAGCCTCCCCCGGACTGCGGCCCGAAGTTGATGATGAAGACGGCAATCACGATGCCGAACAACAAATAGATGAGCAGCGACTGCGACGAACGACGCATCTGCTCGAGCATGGCGTGGGCCTCCCAGGGTTGTGTGAAAGTGACGGACGGGTTGGTGAGTCGGACGGCGAAAAGGCCGCGAATCTAACAGATTTCCACCGCACGGGAAGAACCGTCGGTCGGGCAGCCCAAACCTTGGCGCGACAGCGCAAACCGTGGTAAGACGGTCGCGCGTTCGGACACGGGCGTAGTCCTTGCTTGTGCCCTGGAACTGCGCCGAAAGATTCGCAAAAACAAGATGCTGCTCGATTGGGTATACGGCCTGTTTTCGAACGACCTGGCCATCGATCTCGGCACCGCGAACACGCTGACCTTCGTGCGCGGCAAGGGCATCGTGGCCAACGAGCCGTCCGTCGTCGCCGTGCAACGAACCGGCCACGGGCCCAAGAAAGTGCTCGCCGTCGGCAAGGCGGCCAAGGAAATGCTGGGCCGAACTCCCGGCAACATCACCGCCGTGCGCCCGATGAAGGACGGCGTCATCGCCGACTTCGAGGTGACCGAGGCGATGCTGCGCTACTTCATCACCCGCGTGCATAACCGCCAAACGCTGGTGAAACCCCGCATCATCATCGGCGTTCCGTCCGGCATCACCGAGGTTGAAAAGCGCGCGGTCCGCGATTCGGCGCTGGCCGCCGGCGCGCGCGAGGTTTACCTCATCGAAGAGCCAATGGCCGCCGCGATTGGGGCCGGCCTGCCCGTCACTGAACCATGCGGCAGCATGATCGTCGACATCGGCGGCGGCACCACCGAGGTTGCGGTGATTTCCCTGTCGGGCATCGTCGCCGCGCGGTCGATCCGCGTTGCCGGCGACAAGATGGACGATGCGATCATCGCCCACGTCAAGCGCAAGCACAACCTGCTGGTCGGCGAGCGCACCGCGGAGCTCATCAAGAAGACCGTCGGCAACGCGTACCCACTCGACCAGGTCGAGTCCATGGACGTCAAGGGCCGCGATCTCGTGACCGGAGTGCCCAAGACGGTCATCGTCAACAGCGACGAAATCCGCGAAGCTCTGGCCGAACCGATCGGCGACATCGTCGAGGCCGTCAAATCCGTCCTCGAACGAACACCGCCTGAACTCGCCGCCGACATCGTGGATCGCGGCATCGTGCTGACCGGCGGCGGTGCCTTGCTGCGCAACCTCGACGTGCTGCTGCGCGAAGAAACCGGCCTGCCGGTCATGGTGTCGGATTCGCCCGAGTGCGCCGTGGTGCTCGGGACGGGGCGCGCGCTGGACGAGCTTGCGTTGCTCAAAGAAGTTGCAATGCAGTAGGCCCGCGGTCCTGCGCGCGGCAACTGAGGGAAGCACGTGGTGACGGGCGTCAGGCAGAAACTTCGCGAGGCGGCCGTCATCGTGGCGACCCTCATCGCCGCGCTGGTGATTTTGCGCGGGAGCGCCAAGCACCCGGGCGAGGTCAGCGCGGTCGATCGCGGCATCCTGAGGTTGATCTCGCCGGCGCAATCGGCGCTGTCCACCGTGGCGCGGGCGATTGGCGATACCGCCGGAAGGTACATGGATCTTGTCCACGTGCGCGCCGAGAACGACACCTTGCACCGCGAAAACACGCGCCTGCGAGCCGATCTCTTGCAGACCCGGCGCGCGGCGGCTGAAAGCACGCGCCTGCAGCGCTTGCTCGGATTGCGGGATTCGGTCGCCGCCGCGACGCTCGTGGCGCGCGTGATCTCGATCGATGCGTCGCCCTACTTTCGCGTGGCCCGGGTGGAAATCGACCAGGGACAGGGCATGGTCAAGCGCGGCATGCCGGTCATCACACCCGACGGCGTCGTCGGTAGCATCAGCCGGGTTGCTGCCGACACTTCCGACATCCAATTGGCGGTCGACCCGCGCTCGAAGATCGACGTGGTCCTGCCGCGCACCGGCGGCCGCGGCATCCTCAAGGGCAAGCCGGGTGAGAACGGCTACCGTTGCTCGATCGAATACCTTTCGCGGGAAGGCGAAGCCAAGGAGGGTGACGTCGTCGTCACCAGCGGCTTTGGCGGCTTCCCGCGCGACCTGCCCATCGGCCACGTCAGCAAGCTCGCGACCAGAGGAGCGGGCCTGTACCAGGAACTCGAAGTCACGCCCGACGTCGATTTCAGCCGACTCAGCGAGGTTCTGGTGGTGGTCGCTCCCCCGCCCGCCCCGGATCCCGACGCTGGTCCCAAACGCCCCGCCCAACCACCCCGGGGATTGTCGGTCTACCGGTAGCCATGAGATCGGTCGTCACCCTCGCCGCTTCCCTTGTGCTGCTGCTCGTGCAGTCCACGCTGCTCGAGTTCGCGCCGCCGCAGCTGGCCACGCCGTCGCTCGGCCTCCTGGTGGTGCTCCACGTGGGCCTGTCGTCGAAATGGTCGCCGTCGTCGGCGGCGTTGTGCGCGTTTTGCACCGGTTACCTGTTCGACCTGGTTGCGGGCGCGCCGCGCGGACTGCATGCGTTCGTGTTCGCCCTGATGATGTTGCTGGCGCGGCTCGGTGCCACGCGCCTGGTGGTTCGCGGCGTCGTCCTGAAAGCGGCCACGGCCTTCGTCGCCAGCCTGGTCGCAGCGCTCCTGATCGTCGTCGTTCGCGCGATGGTCAATCCCGAAGGCGGCTACGGTGGACTCGCTCAGGCGCCGCTCGAAGCGCTGCTGACCGGGCTGTTCGGTCCCCCGGTGCTCTGGCTGCTTGAGCGGCTCGACGGCCGTCTCGATCCTGCCCGGTTGCGCGTGGGCCTGTCTCGCCGCCGTCCGCGGCCCCTGGGCGCGGCCCCAAGCTCGCGGTAAGACCACCGGCGTCGCCCATGGAAATCGCGGGTCAGGACGCCGAGCTTCCGGAGATCAGGGTGCGGACGCGCATCTTCTCGGTGATCGTGGTGCTGGTGTTCATGGCGCTGTCGGGGCGCCTGTTCTATCTGCAAGTCATCGAGGGCGATGCGTTTTACCGTCAGACCTCGGAGAGCGTGATCCGCCTCGCAACCCTGCCGGCCATGCGCGGTGAGATCCGTGATCGCGACCGGCGCCTGCTCGCCAGCACGCGCCCCTCGTACGACGTGCAGGTCGCGCCCAGCTCGCTGTCACTAGAGGTCTACGCGCGCTTGCGCGGGTTGCTCGGCACTCACGCGGACGATCTGCCCGATTGGGACTCCCTGCTCGCCTTGGGAAAAGCTTCCCGCGACCGCACGCTTACCCTCATCGAAGACATTCCTCGCGACACCATGGCCGCCATCGAAACCACCATCGACTCGCCGGGCGTCAGCATCCGGCCCGTGCCACGCCGCTACTATCCGCAGGGATCGTTGTTCGCACACACGCTGGGGTTTCTCAACGAGGTAACCGCGGAGGAAGTGCGCACCCGCCGCGACGAGGGATACCGTTCCGGCGACCTGATTGGACGCACCGGGGTCGAGCGCCAGTGGGAATCGTACCTGCGCGGGACCAAGGGATTCGAAAAGTCCGTCGTGGATCGCCGCGGCGTGCGCCGCTCGGACGTGCGCTTGTCGGATCTGGTTGAAGGCCCCACCAAACGCGATCCCGTGCCCGGCCACAGTCTAATCCTGACGCTTGACCTCGATCTTCAACGCATCGCCGAGCGCGCCCTGCGCGGCAAGCAAGCCGCCGCTGTCGCGGTCATCGACGTCGACACGGGCCGTGTCCTCGCACTGGTGTCCAAGCCCACGTTCGACCCCAACGAAATGTCAGGCAAACTGTCGCGCGACGCCGAAACCAGAATCCTGAGTGACCGCCTGCGACCGTTTCGCGACAAGACATTGTCCGAGACCTACAACCCTGGATCGACGTTCAAGGTGATCTCGGCCATCGCCGCGCTTGAGGAAAAGATCATCACCCCCGAGGACAAGACCCGCTGCGCCGGGTACGTGCAGGTCGGCGGCCGGCGTTTCAAGTGCCGCAAGGCGCACGGCATGATGAACCTGCACAACGCCATCGTGCAAAGCTGCAACGCGTACTTTTATGACCTCGGCTCGCGTCCCGGCATGATGAACCGCCTGGCCAAGTTCGCCACCGAACTAGGCCTTGGAGCGCCCTCGGGCCTCGGCCTCAACGGCGAGAGCAAGGGACTCGTGCCAACCGAGGACTGGCATCGCGAGCAAGGCGATGGATTCGTCATCGGCCATGCGCTCAACACCGCGATCGGCGAAGGCGCGACCCGCGCGTCGGTCATCCAGTTGGCGCTTGCGTACGCGGCCATCGCCAACGGTGGGCGCCTCTGGCTGCCGCAGATCGTCAGCCGCGTCGAGGCCGCCGACGGTCAGGTGATCGACGAGTTCCCGCCGATTTCCCGACGCGACATCGCGGCCTCGCCCGAAACCCTGTCCACCATCCGCAAGGCGCTCGTCGGCGTCGTCAACGACGCGAAGGGCACCGCCTACAAGGCGCGCAGCCGACGTCTGGTCATCGCTGGCAAAACCGGTACGGCGCAGGTGTTGCGAACGCCACGCAAGAAGGGCGGCGACCCGCCCCTGCCGTATGAACAGATCGACCACGCCTGGTTCGCTGGCTTCGCCCCGGCGGATAAGCCGCGCATCGCCTTTGCCGTTCTGGTCGAACACGGCGGCCATGGCGGTGACGTCGCCGCGCCGGTGCGGCGCAAATAGCCGAGGAGTACCTCAACGGCGCGCCGACGCAAGACACGCACGCGCATGGCCTCTCTGCCCGCACTGCCGGGGGCGCGGCCACCCGCTAACCGTCATGGCGCGCATCATTTCTTGGCGCAAGCTGCGTTTCAGGTTCGACTGGACCTTGACCATCGCAACCCTCGCCGTCGTCGGTCTGGGCCTGGTGAATCTATGGAGTGCGGTCCGCGCCCAGCAGTTCCACCTGTTCGCGCAGCAGATCGCCTGGCTTGCGCTGGGCGCCGTGCTGTTCCTGGCGGTCGCCAGCTTCGACTACCGCCGGATCGCTCGGCTGGGCTACGTTCTTTACGCGCTGGGGCTGGCGCTTCTGGTGTCGGTGCTGGTCCTGGGCAAGATGGTCAACGGCTCCCGGCGCTGGTTCGATCTTGGATCGTTCCACGTCCAGCCTTCCGAGTTGATGAAGGTCTTCCTCCTCATCGCGCTGGCGAAGTATGTCCACGAAAGCCCCGCGCTTGAAGGCCGCACGCTGCGCCACCTCCTTGTGCCGGCGGCCCTGGCGGGTGGCCCAGTGCTCCTCATCGCGGCGCAACCGGATCTTTCGACCGCGCTCTTGATGGCGCTGATCTTTATCACCGTGATGTTGACCGCGCGCCTGCGGCTAAAAACCTTGGCGGGCCTCGCAGCGCTCGCCGTGCTGGCCGTGGCGCCAATCTGGGAGTACGCGTTGCGCGACTACCAGCGCAACCGTGTGCTGGCGTTCATCAACCCCGGACTCGACCCGGCCACGGCGTGGCAGCCCGCCCAGGCGATGAAGGCCGTCGGTTCCGGCCGCATCGTCGGCAAGGGCTTCCTGCAAGGGACACAGATCCGCCTGCGGTCGCTCCCGGCGCTATGGACCGACTTCCCGTTCGCCGTGTGGGCCGAAGAATGGGGATGGATCGGCTGCGCGATCGTCCTCATCGCTTACGCGGTGTTGATCATGCGGGTGTTGAAAGTCGGCCGCGAGGCGCGGGACCGCTTCGGCATCACCCTGTGCGTCGGCTGCGCCGCGATGCTGTTCTGGCAAGTGACCGTCAACATCGGCATGGTAACGGGCGTCCTGCCCGTCGTTGGCGTGACCTTGCCGCTGATCAGCTACGGCGGCTCCAGCCTGCTCAGCATCCTGCTCGCGCTCGGCCTGGTGATGAACGTCTCGATCAGGCGGTTTTCGTATTGACTCCGGGCCCGATGTTTCATGTGTGCTATGATGCATGCGAAAGGCATGTATGAAAGCCATACAGCTCTTGATTGATGAACCCCTGATCGCCGCAGTCGACCAGGAGGCGGTCCGGCAAAAAACCGATCGCTCCAAACTTATGCGCGAAGCCCTGCGCCGCTATCTCGGCGAGTCGAAACGGCGCGCTCTAGAAACCCAGCACCGGCGCGGTTACATCGGCTCCGTCTCTTCCGACGCAGAAATCAAAGGGTGGGAGAGCGTTCAGCAATGGCCCGAGGACTGACCTGGGGCGACATCCGCCTGGTTGAATTCAAGCACCCGGACAAGACAAGGCCCGTGCTGGTGCTGACGC
>CAYSKR010000218.1:0-16564 GCA_964431675.1 uncultured Myxococcales bacterium | reverse complement strand
CATTCGACCGCTTTGACTTCGGCGTCGGGGATCGACACGGGCGCGCCGAACAGCGCGATGATCTCGTCGCCGACGAACTTGTCCAGCGTCCCGCCGTGCGCGAAGATCACGTCCACCATCAGCTCGAAGTATTCATTGAGCATCTGGACAATCTCTTGCGGCGCACTTCGTTCGCTCATGGCGGTGAAGCCGCGGATGTCGGAGAAGAGCAACGTGACCTCGCTGAGCGCTCCACCCTTTTCGAGGGTCAGCTTGCCCGCGACGATCTGGTCGACCAGGTTCGGCGACAGGAGGCGCTGAAACTGGGCGCGCGTCTTGGCCTCGACCTCGATCTTGCGGGCGAGCATCGAATTGTGAATCGCCACCGCGGCCTGTCCGGCGACGCCGCTAAAGATTTGTAGATCCTTTTCGACAAAGGCGTTGGTCGCCAGCATCGAGTCGAGGTGCATGATGCCAAGTAACTCATTCTGGTGAATCAGCGGCACCGTCATGGTCGACCGGATGCCCTGCATGATGATCGAGTGTGACCCGGAGAAGCGGCTGTCGATGGTCGCGTCCGAAGACAGGACCGCAGTCTTGTGGCTGACGACCTCGTTGATGATCGAGCGCGACAGGTTGATCTGATCCTTGCTGCCGTCGCGCTTTTTAACCACGCGGGGTGTGGGCACACCGTCTTCCATCAACAAGATCACGCCGCGGTCGCAGGGAATCAGTTCGAACGCCTTCATGATGATCTTCTCGAGCAGAAGATCGAGGTTCACTTCGAGCCCGATGGATCGGCCAAGTTCCATCGCGAGGCGCAGCTTTTCGTAGTCGCGTCGAAGCTGATTGACGTCGGCGATGTCTTTCTCGGGCAAGAACTCGCGCGACTGGGTCGCCGCCAGTTTCTGCCTGATCAGGGTTTCGTTGGCGCTGGCGGGTTTGATGGTGACCTGCTTGAGCGCCGCGTCGGATTTCGTCTCGTCGAGGAACTGCAGCCGTGTGCTGCCCATGGTGATCTCGTCACCCTCGGTGAACGTATGCTCCGCGATGCGTTGCCCAGCGAAGAACGAACCGTTCAGACTGCCGAGATCCTTGTAGAGAAATCGCCCGTCGGGTTGGCGCAGGATGTGCGCGTGCTCCTTGGAGACGATGCGATCCAGCAACTGCACCAAGTTGTCCGGGTGGCGACCGATGGTGGTTTTCTCCGCGAGGTCGTACTCGCGCCTGGTGTCGGCGGACAAAACAATGATCTTCGCCATGAAGCGCCCGGACGGGCAGTGTACCACGCCTGCCCGGCGTCACGAGGTCTGCCTGGAAATCACCACTCGACGTGTGCGGAGTCGGTTTCGACTTCCGGGGAGCAGGGGACGTCGATGATCTTGCTCGTGCCCGGAAACTGGACCCGGACCGTGAATCGCGCGAGCGCCTTGACCATGTTCTTTTCTTTGTAAAAGATGACCTCGAGCTTCTTATCCTTGACTCCGGCTTTGACAATCGCCTCGTGGGTCGACTTGCGCAGCTTGGTCAGCTCAGAGGCTTGAGTGGGGCCGGGGCGCAGGTTGAGCCGCCAGAGGTGCGGCAAGGCATCGGCAAGGACGCCCTTCGCGTTTGAGCGGGCGCTGACGACTGGCCACATCGCGACGATCCCGTAGACGATGGCGCCGAAGATCAGCAACATGGTGATGGAGACCAGGTTGATGCGGCTCGGTTTCTTGTATTTTGTGGGAGTTCCCATGGTTCTTCCGTCACGCCCCCTGCGGGCTGGCAGCGGGTTCAGGCTTGTATCCTCTCAAGTCTCGGGCGATCTGGCTTCGTAGGCAAATAAGCCCGAGAAAAAGCTGGACGCCAAGCGCCACCCCCTGGCTACCGAGGCTTGCCGCGAGGACCGAGGCCTGCTGCGAAGCGGGGTCGCCGTCGGCGTAGCGGGCGAAAAGAAACAGCATCGTGGCCTGCGTGGTGCCCAGACCCTGCACCGAGATCGGCAGCACCGCGATGAAAAACACCACCGGCAGGTACATGACGGCCTGGGCCAACGGAACGTTGACGTTGAAGGCGCGGAGGGAGATGTAGCTGTAGGCGATGAGCGAGACCAGGTGCGGGGCCCGCACGGCGAGGGACTTTAGATGGCCGGTCAACCCGGCGGAAAGCAGCACCTCGAACACGGGCCGCCTCGCCAGCCACTTTGGCTTCGTTACCACCATGATGATGTAGAAGAGGAGGCCGCCGTAGGCCACCGCCAGCAGCGTCTTGAGCGCAGGCAGCGCGTCCGCACCGAGTCCCAGGCCCAGTGTCGCGAGGAACAGCAGCAGCAGCAGATTGATGCCCATGATGAGCAGGACCGCAGCCGCGCCCCGCTGCACCGGGACGCCGCGCGAGCGATGCACGAAGTAGACGATCGCGCCCTGGCCCAGGGTGTAGTTGAGCAGCGCCAGCAGGTAGGTCGCGCCGCGGATGGCGAGAACCGCGGTGTAGCGCAGCGGTGCGACGAACCAGCCAAAGGTCATCCAGATCGCAAACGAGTCGGCCACGTACACGACGAGAACCAGCAGCACCAAGACTGGAACCGTCCATGCCGGTGCTTGAGTGAGCTTTTGTAGAACCTCGGTGATCGGGATTTTCCAGAACACATACGCAAGAAGGGCAAGGGTCACCAGCCACGCGGCCGCTCTGGTCAGTCGTTGTCGCATCGGGGCGGGTACCACTTTACGCGATCTAGGGCCCAACCAGCAGGGATGCGCACCGTTCCATTGGCTCGCGCGCGTCGCGCGTCGCGCGTCGTCCTGGCGGCACCGTCCGAATCCGCGAGAGCGGTGGGTTGGTGCACCCGACGCTTGCAGGCGTCGATTTGCCCTTGGGCACCCCCGCGGTGCCGTGCTATCTCTCCGTCACGCTGCGGTCGTGGCGGAATTGGTAGACGCGCCAGATTCAGGTTCTGGTGGGAGTAATCTTGTGGGAGTTCGACTCTCCCCGACCGCACAGAAAAGCTAGGTGGAGATCTTCCAGCGGGACAAGTCGGTCATCTCGCGCGATGTGAACAATGTTTCCGAATCTGGGCAACCCAGCGTCGGCGCGCAAGGATCCGCTACATCTCACCGCAAGTGCGCCGCGACGCTGGCGACAAATTCCGCGAACGACGGGCTGCAGGCCAGCAGGTTCTTACGGTCCATTGGCGCGCCTCGCAACGCCAACTCGTCCAGTATGCCGTCGCGCGCCTCTGGGCTGCCTCGCCCCGATTTGCCAAGGGCTTTTTCGTATCTGGCCACCGACGCTTTCACACCGGCGTCGCGGGCGGCTCGAACAACAGACTCGGCGTTCTGTTCGAGCAAGACGACCTTAAGGAGTCGGGGCTGCGGGCACCGCTTGGTGATCGCGGCGCGGACGGCGGTATCGCTGGCATTTTTCTTCACGCCGATGGCCGTGCGAATTCGATCGTTATCGAGCAGGGCAACAACGGGAAGGCCACTGCGCGTTACTTCCTCGAACCGCTCTCTGCAAGCCTTCAGGACTTCCTCATTCCCTCCGAGCGGTCGTCCGTCGATCAATGCACTGGTCTCGGAGTACGTGCCGCCGCGATTGTCGGCAACGCAGGCCACGAGCAGCTTGTGCAGCCCGAAGCACTTCTTCGCCTTGTCTTCGTAAAGGACGATGACCCGCGCGCCGCCGGGCATTACTTTCGCCCTCGCGGAAATAGCCCGTTCTGGTGTCCGGCGGTGCGCACGGTGCCGATGCCGCTGTAGTGCTTGAGCCAGGACGACAGCCGCTTGGGATCGGGACGCTGAAGCCGCGTCGCTTTCCGGTCGTCGAGTTCGCAGAGGACGACGCTGCCCGCCGGGTTCTCCAGGCAATCGAGCAGGCGATCCGAGTGGGTTGACAGCAGCACCGGGCGCGCCTCGGCGGCGGAGTGCATGAAATCCATCACCCGCGCCAGCAGCTCCGGGTGCATGTGCGTCTCGGGTTCATCGAACGCGAGAAGGCCGCATTTCCCCTCGTCCGCGAGACGAAACACCGCCACAAACGCGAGGTAGGCGAGCATCCCGTCCGAAAGGGCGTACGCGGGAAGCACCATCTGCGGATTGTTCATCCGCAGCGAGAGAGCGATCGCGCCGCCCCCCGGTTGGGCTTCGGTCTTGACGTCCTCGACATCGTAGCCAAGGCCTAGCCGCACCATCTCGACCGTCTCGTCCCACTGTGCGCGGGGATGGTTGTGCAGCTCGTGGAAAGCGTTGGCCAAGTTCTCGCCCAACATGCCGAGGCGTCTGGCTGGCGCGACCGTCAGGGAACTGCGCAGCGGCGACTCTCGCTTGATGGCGCGCGCCACCCAGCGGCTCGTCGTATCGAACGGTGGGTGAACCTCCGTCGAGGCAAGCGCCGCCGCCAGGGTTTGGTACACGCTTTGTGACGGGATCTGGGCCTGGGCCGCAAGCATGGTGCGGTCCGCGTCGATGCTTTTGTACTCGACCCGCTTGCCCCGTCTTTCTTCGAACACGAACGCAGAAGCGTGGTTCCGATCGAGATGGACGGTACTGCCGACCTTGAGAGTCTCGTGCTCGATCCCGCGGTCCCCAACGGAAACGGAGTAGACGAGTTCGTCGCGCCCATGCGACACGACGGCTTCCAGTCCTACCGTTGTGGCGTCGAACCGCCGCAGCTCATGTACACCACCATGCACCGATGAAAACGTCCCGAGGAAGCTGTGCGCGTCGGCTGCGTGGCGCAAGATTTCGCACGCTTCCAGGATGCTGCTCTTGCCGGTGCCGTTGTCGCCGATCAGGACCGTCAGGCCCCCCAGATCCAGGGTGACGTCTTGCAATGTGCGTAAGCCAAGAATTCGGATTGCCGACAGGCGCGGAGTTGACTCCGAACGCGATCGGGACGCCGACGTGGCACCGCCTGGGCGGTGGGAACCCGATCCTCGATGCGAGCCTTTGCGGGGGCGCGCGAGCTTGTCCGATGGCACGACGCCCGCAAATTACCATGGACGAACCGACGCCGCGCGAACGTGCGGCCCCCGAGGTCTGGACAAGCCTCCGCACCACCTCTGTTGCTCGTCCGGGGCGCTTGGGGTAGTGGTCGCAGGCGTGGCCAGCTCCTCCAGCGTCAAGCTCAAGCCTGCCGATCCGTTCGACTTGATCCGGTGGCTCGCGCGCAGCCAGAGTGATCCGCGCAAGGCGGTGGCTGAGCTGGTGCAGAACTCGCTCGACGCGAACTCGCGCCGCGTGACGATCGAGCGCCGGAGGGTCCGCCGCATGTCGGCGCTGGTTATTCGCGACGACGGCGATGGGATTTTGCCCGACTTGGCGCGCGAGGATGCGTTGCGGGCCATCGCCACCAACATCGGGCATTCGCGCAAACGCGGGCTGTCGCCGCGCGAGCGCCATGATCAGGTCGTCGCCGGGAAATACGGAATCGGTTTGCTCGGCTTCTGGTCGGTGGGTCACCGCATGGACATTCGATCGCGCGTGGGCGGCTCCGACGTGTGGGTCTTGCGCATGACCGAGGATCAGGAGCGCGCCGAGCTTATCCGCGATCCGCTGGCGTTCGAGACGGCGCAGACATTCACCGAGATCGTCATCACCGGGCTGCACGATTCAGCCCAGCGGGTCGTCACGGGACGACGGCTCAACGACTACCTGTCGTCGGAACTTCGGGGCATGCTGCTGGCAACGGCGGCGCAACTTGAGATTCAGGATCGCCTGTCGCGCGGCCTGGCCGAGCGCACGTTCGTCGTGGTGCCCAGACGCTTCGTCGGCGAGCGCCTGGCCGTTCCGGAGACCGCCGTCGTCGACGGTTTTTCGCCCGCCCGGATAGAACTCTATCTTGCGCGTGGTTCCGATCGCTCGGGCGTCGAGGTCAGTTGCGCGGGGACGCTTGTGGCCGATACCGCAGGGGATTTGCACGCGCAGGGCCTGAATTGTTCGCCGTGGGTCGGACGCGGCCTGACGGGCCTTATCGAGTTTTCGGCGTTCCAGGTTCCGCCGGGGACGCGCCGCGGAGTTGTGCCCGATGCGGCCGCTGATGCGTTTGCGCGCGCGCTGGCCGTTCATGCGGTCCTGGTCGAGGCCGAACTCGCGCGGCTCGATCACGAGCGCCACGCCACCACCAGCCGCCAGTTGTTGCAGGAGCTGCGCAAAGCGCTGCGTGGGTTGCGGGCTCGGTTGCCGCAGTACGACTTGCCGAAGATCGAAGATCAACCCGCCGTGCGTGACGGCGAAGATCGATCAGTCGCGGGGGCCGGACCTGTCCCCGAAGGGTTGTCGCTGGCGAGCGGCGAGGGCGGTGAAGGGGCGGCGGAGCCCGTAGCGGACCCAGCGGACCCAGAGGACCCAGAGGATCCACCGTCGCTTTTCCCTCCTGGTCCCTTGGCGGCCATCCGCATCGTGCCCGCGAAGATCGAAGTGCAGGCCGGACGCGAGCGCAGGGTGCAGGCCATCGCCCTCGACCAGGACGGAAGGCGAATCAGCGGCGCGATCACTTACGTCTGGTCGATCGACCATGAGGCGATCTCGATCATCGGAAGCGGTCCCAAGCCGCTCCTGCGCGCTCACCCCGAGGCGCGTCCTGGTCTTGGTGCCATCCTCACGGTTGTTGGACACGAGGGCGACCACCGCGCCGAGGCATCGGCGGCGGTTGTGATTGCGGATCGCCCGGAGCCTGCCGCCAATCTTGCGGCCGGCGTTCCCGAGCCGGAACTTGTGGATGATGCCAGTGGGCGCTGGCGCAGCCGCTTCGATGGCCAGCACTGGCAAGTCAACGCCAGCCATGAGGACTACATCGCGCTGCGGGGCGAGGCGCGGACCCGCTTGCGCTACCTGGTGGCGCTGTTCGCGAAAGAGGTCGCCCTGCGGGCGCATGGCGCGCCCGGGAGCGAAGAGGCACTGGAGAGCCTGGTCGAGATCCTCGCGCACGCCGAACGGAATCTCAGCGCGCCTATGGCGTCAGGTTCTGCGCCGGTGTCGTAAAAGGGCCTCGGGCAGCGAGCGGCTTGGGTGCGCAAGGCGCTGCGCGACGCGGGAGTGCTTACGCGAGCCTGCTGGTCACCACCGGGAGCTGAGCGGGCGGGTCGCAGCCCCCCAACTGTCTCAACCGCCGCACCCTTGACATGCCGGGGTGTGGCTCGCAAGATGCCTCCCCTTCGGCTCGCAGCAAAGGACATAGCCCGTGGCCAACATCAAGTCGTCCGAAAAGAAGAACCGACAGCGCATCACTCACGAAGCGCGCAACCGATCGCAAAAGTCGGAGATGCGGACTGCCGTCAAAAAGGTGCGGGCGGCGATTGACGCCAAGAAGGCCGCCGAGGCGAATGGTTTGCTTGCCCCCGCCGTTCGTTTGATTGATCGGCTTGGTCGCCGCGGCCTGATCAAGCAGCGCACGGCGTCGCGGGCGGTGTCGCGACTGGTGACCGCCGTCAACTCGCTGGGTGCCTCGCGCTAGGCGCGGGCCGCACTCTTTTTATCGGCCGCGTCGTCTGCCATCTGGCGCACGAGGCGCATGAGCTGCAACTCTCCGTCGAGACGGCTCGACTTGAGGTTGCGGTCCGCTTCGTACAGGCGGGCGAAGCCACGTTCAAGCGCCGCCACCGACATGCGTTTGGCCGGCACCAGCACGTCGTCCAGGAAGTAGGGCGAGATCTTCACCGCTGCCGCGATGTCGTTGCGGGAGGCTCCTGCCGCCGCAAGTTCCTTGGCGCGCCAGATCTGCCGCAGCTGCCGCGCCAGCATGAACTGAAGCTTCAGCGGTGCCTCGCGCTGCGCCAGCAGGTTGGCGCAGAACCGCAACGCCCGGGTTCGTTCGCCCAGACCGATGGCTCGGGTCAAGTCGAAGACGTCGCGTTCGCGCGTGCCCGCGACCAGCGTCTCGACGTGCTCCCGGGTGACCGTCGCTTGCGGCCCCGCAAACAGAGCGAGTTGGTCCAGCGCCATGGCCAGTCGGCCGAGGTCCGGTCCCACGGTTTGCGCCAGGGCCGTCGCGGCGTCGTCCGCCATCGTGATCTTCCGCTCCTTGGCGAAGCGTGCAATCCACGCGGCGGCTTCGCGGTCACGCAGGCGCGGAAATTCATGCAGGAAGCCCGCCTTCTTCAGCGCCTGAAACGCGCGCAGGCGACCGTCGACCTTTTCTCCCACGAGCACGAGGCACGTGGTCGGATTCGGATCTTTGGCGTAGTTGAGCAAGGGTTCAAGATCGTCTGCCTTGACCTGATCGATCCCGCGCGCAAGCACGAGCCGTCGCTTGGTGAACATCGGTACCGTGCGCGCGGCCGCAACCGCTGCCGCAGTGCTGCCTTCCTTCAGATCGAAGTTTTCCTGGTTGAAGGCGTTGCCGCCGCCGCGGCCGAGCACGGCGGTCTTGATCGCCGCGAGGCAACGCTCCAGCAAGAAGCGCTCTTCGCCGTGCAGGCAGTAGACGGGTGCCACCTCACCGCGCTCGATGGCGGCGGTCACGTCCACGTCATCGCGCCCGGCCACGATTGTGTTGTACACCGGATGGGCTGGACATGACCCTACAACCTGCGGCCCCGGGCGATTTTTCGCGCAACTTGCTGCGTTGGTATTGTCGCCGCAAGCGCGAACTCCCCTGGCGCGCGTCGCCGTCGGCCTATGGCACGGTGGTGTCGGAGTTGATGTTGCAGCAAACGCAGGTCGCCACGGTGGTGCCGTATTTCGGGCGATTCATGCAGCGATTTCCCAGCCTGCGGCACCTGGCTCGCGCAACCGAGGATCAGGTGATGGCTGCGTGGTCGGGCCTTGGGTACTATCGGCGCGCGCGCCATCTGCATCGCCTGGCGCAGGTGGTCGTGTGCAAGCACGGGGGGGCGTTGCCGACGGACGAGGCGGCGCTGCAAGAGTTGCCAGGCATCGGACCCTACACTGCGGCGGCCGTTGCGGCGATCGCGTTCGGCCGCGTTGCGTTTGCTCTCGACGGCAACGCCGCACGCGTGATGGCGCGGCTGCACGGCGAGCGCCGGCCCATCGATGACAACGTCGTGAAAAAGAGCCTGCACGCGCGTGGGCTCGCGCTCGTGCCTGCGCGACGGCCGGGCGACTTCGCGCAAGCGGTGATGGAGCTTGGTGCCCGCGTGTGCGTGGAAAGTCAGCCCCGGTGTGACGGCTGTCCCGTCGCATCCGGGTGCGTCGCGCGTGCCCGCGGCGTCACGAACTTGATTCCGGTCCGCTTGCCACAGCGACCCAAAAAGACCTTGCGCCTTGCGTGCGTCGCGGCGCAGGCGGCGGGCCGGGTGTACCTGGTCCGTCAGGGCACGGGCGCGTTGTTCGCCGGGACGTGGACGCTGCCCGCGCGGCAGCGGCGGCGCGAGACCGCGGCGGACACGGTTGTGCGGATCCTGGGTGCGAGCGGCATTCGCACCACGGCAGACGCGCGTGCCCTCGGCGTGGTGTGCCACACGCTGACCCACCGCGAGATCGAGGCGCAGGTGATTGGCGTCGCGGCCAAGGGGCGCCTGCACAACTCGGCGACCGGACGCTGGGTATCCGAAGCCGACCTCCGGAATCTCGGCACCTCGACCTTTGCGCGCAAGACGCTGGCGCTGTGCTACCGGATGGCGCGGAAGCGCTCGCCGTCCACGATGTAGAGCGACGGCGGATCGCTGCGCCGGTGGTCGGGGCCAAATCGAACCGCCCCGGTCACGCCATCAAACGCCTGAGTTTGCAGCAGGTTGAGCAATTCGGCGCGGGTGCGCGCTCCGCGTTCGGTCGCCGCGCGCAGGACGGCGAACGCATCGTGGACGTATGCCTCGGTCACGCCGGGGGGCTGACCTTCGAACAACGCCCGGTGGCGCGCAGAAAATTGTTGGCTGCGCAAATCGTCGGCGTCTTCGACAAACCCCGGCGCGAGCACGGTGCCTTGCAAGTAGCGTCCGGCGGCCTTGAGCAACCGGGCCGACAGGCCGCTGGCGGTCGACAGCAACACCACCTCATGGCGTGATGCGGTGGATCTTGGAACTCCGTCCGACGGCGTGGACCCTGGCCAGATGTCGGCCGCCGCCAGCGCCGGGGCAACGAGCTCAAGCCGATCGGCGGTCTCCGCAACGAAGAGGGCATCGAAGTTCGCCTTGGCGATCTTCGCGATGGCGGGCCCGAACGACGTCGCGGTCGCAGGGTAGGTCGCGTGCGCGGTGACGCGCCCGCCGGCGGCAGCGACGGCGGCTGCGACGGCATCAGCCGCGCGCTTCCCTGATGCATTGGTCGGGGCCAGGATGGCGACGTTTCGTATTCCTAGTTTCAGCACCCATTGCGCGAGGCGGGCGGAGCGCTCGGCCAGGCCGTGCAGGATCGCGAAGGTCGTCGTGGCGTCGCTGGCCACCTCGGAGTCGAGCGCCAGCAGGGGAACTCGCTCGTGCGCGGCCCGTGCGCCCGTGCCGTGGTCCGCCGTGCCCACCAGGCCCAGGACTTGATGTTCCTCCATCAATTCGGTCGCCGGGCGGTCTGGCGAGCCACCGGTTGGCGTGGCATCGCGCACGACGATGTCGAAGGTGGCACCGTGGCTGCTTGGCCCCCCGGCACCCAGCGCCAACTGGGCGGCACGGATGACTCGATCCCCGAGCCCCTGGTCGCGCCCCGACAGCGGCATGAGCAGACCCATGCGATGCGGATCCCCCGCGATCAACACTTTTTCGCGGGCAACTTCCAGCGCGACGCCGCCAAGCTGTGCGACGCGCCGTTCGGCGTAGGCCTTTTCGCGATCGAGTGGCCCGCGCAAATCGAGGTAGGCGCGAAATGCTTGCAGCGCTGCCGCCGTGTTTCCCGCAGCGGCAAGCGCCTCGGCGCGGGCCACCAGCGTGGCCGGGGGATCAGCCGGCGCGGGCACGGGCGGGAAGGACGTCGCAGCGTCGGGTGGCGAAGCGGGCGAAGTTCGTGGCGCGCCGCCAAGGGACGCGCATGCGGTCAGGATAAAGGCCAACGCGAAGCCGCGGCGCATGGGGCGGTTCTACCACCGCGTGCGCCGCGAGCGATGCCTGCGATGCCTGCGCCACTTTCCACCTTGTGTTATGACGCTTTCGTCATGCGTCTGTCGAAAACCCTGGTACCGACACTGAAAGAAGCTCCGTCCGATGCCGAGGTGCCGTCGCATGCACTGATGGTTCGCGGCGGATACCTGCGCAAGGTCGCAGCCGGCATCTATTCATTCTTGCCGATCGGCTGGCGCGTGGTGACGAAGATCGCGAAGATCGTGCGCGAGGAGATGGATCGGGCCGGGGCCAGCGAGGTCTTTTTGCCTGCGGTCGTGCCCGCCGAACTGTGGAAAGAATCGGGGCGCTGGGATCACTACGGTGCGCAACTGCTGCGCCTCAAGGATCGCAAACAGGCCGATTTCGTGATCGGACCGACCCACGAAGAAGTGATCGTCGATCTGGTTCGCGGCGACGTGAAGAGCTACCGGCAGTTGCCGGTGAACCTTTACCAGGTTCAGACGAAATTCCGCGACGAGTTGCGCCCGCGCGCCGGGCTCATGCGTGGGCGCGAATTCATCATGAAGGACGCGTACTCGTTTCACGCCAACGACGCCGACGCTCGCCGCGAGTACCAGAACATGTACGACACCTACGGGCGAATCTTTCGTCGCTGCGGCCTGACGTTCAAGGCGGTCGAGGCCGACACCGGCGCCATCGGCGGATCGATGTCGCACGAGTTTCAGGTGCTGGCGCCGAACGGCGAGGACGCTTTGGTGGCCTGCAACCAGTGCGACTACGCGGCGAACATCGAGGAAGCGAAACTTCGTCCCGTGCCCGCGACGACGGCTGCGCCACGTGAGCCGCGCACGCGGGTGGCCACGCCCAACGCGCACACCATTGACGACATCGCCAAGTTGTTTTCCGTGCCCGCGTCGGAGTTGGTCAAGACGATGATCTACCTCGGCGACGGCCAGCCGCTCGCGGTGCTGGTGCGCGGTGATCGAACGGTCAACGAGATCAAGCTCAAGTCGGCGTTGCAGGCCAAGGAACTCGTCCTGGCAACCGACAAGGTCGTCCAGGAAGTCACGGGCGCGCCGGTCGGCTTTGCTGGTCCGGTCGGGCTGACCGTTCCGATCTACTGCGACACTGAAGTCGCCGCGCTGCCGGATTTCATTGCCGGCGCGAACGTGGCCGACGCGCACGACCGGGGCGTTGCGATTGGCCGCGATTTCAAACCCACCGCCACCGGCGACTACCGGCAGGCGGTCGAGGGCGACCTGTGCCCCAAGTGCGACGGCGGGCACTTCGAGGGCTCACGCGGGGTCGAGGTCGGGCACGTGTTCTTCCTGGGAACGAAGTACTCGCTGCCGATGAAGTGCAACTTCCTCGACTCCGACGGCAAGGAAAAACCGATGATCATGGGCTGCTATGGCATCGGGGTCACCCGCATCGCCGCCGCCGCGATCGAGCAGAACCACGACGCCGACGGAATCATCTGGCCGACTCCGATTGCGCCTTACGAAGTGAGCTTGCTGTCCCTGCAGCCCAATGACCCCGAGGTGGTCGCGGTGTGCGATCGCCTGTACGCCGACCTCAAGGCGGCGGGCATCGAGATCCTGTACGACGATCGCGACGAGCGGCCGGGCGTGAAGTTCAAGGACGCCGACTTGATTGGCATTCCGCACCGGATTGCGGTCGGCAAGAAGGGCGTCGCCGAGGGGGTCATCGAGGTCAAGGCGCGGCGCTCGCCCGAGGTGACGAAGGTCAAGATTGCCGAGGCAGTGCAACTCGTCGCGGAGCGCATCAAGGGAGAGCGGACATGACGGCGATGCGTGCCGAAGACCGCATCATCGTCGCGCTCGATGTTCCCGATCTGGCCTCGCTCAACCGCTACCTTGACCGGCTGGAAGGGCGACCGACCTTTTACAAGGTGGGCCTGGAGCTGTACGTGGCCGAAGGCGCAGCGGCGGTGGCTGCGGTCAAGCAGCGCGGCGGCCGCGTGTTTCTCGATCTGAAGCTGCACGACATTCCCGAGACCGTCGCGCGTGCAACCAAAAACGCTGTCGCGCTGGGCGTTGATTTTCTGACCGTACACACGAGCGGCGGAGCCGAGATGCTCAGGCGCGCCGCTGAGGCCGCCGATGGCAAGGCGAAGGTGCTCGGCGTGACCGTGCTGACGAGTTTGTCTGCGGAGGATCTGGCGCGGGACGGCGTTGGCGTCACGTTGCAAGAACTCGTGTCCTTGCGGGCGCGCCGGTCGCACGAATTGGGCATCGCCGGCCTGGTCTGCTCGCCGCACGAGATCGGCGCGGTCAAGGATGCCGCTCCGGGTTGCCTGATCGTCGTTCCCGGGGTCCGCCCCGCTGGTTCGGCGACCGGAGATCAGAAGCGCGTCGCCACCCCGCGCGAAGCCATCACCAGCGGCGCCGACCATCTGGTGATCGGTCGCCCGTTTCGAGATGCCCCAAACCCCGCAGAAGCCTTCTCGGCGGTGGCACGCGAGATCGCCGCAGTCCTCGGATGAACGTCACCACACAACTTTATCGCGCCAAGGTGGGTCTCGGGTGAGCGAGCGCGTCGTCTTTGGCGTGCGTCCGGTCGAGGAGCTGGTGCGCGCGCGGCCGCGCGACGTTGCGGTCGTGTACGTGGCCGAGGGCCATCGTGGCGACGAGATCCACCGCGCCATCGCGGCGGCTCGTGAACGGGCGGTGACGGTGGAAATTCGTCCCCGCTCCATGGTCGCCGATCTGGCCGGGTCGGGATCGCACCAGGGCATCGTGGCGATTGCGGGCGCGTACCGCTACTCGTCGCCCGAGGAGATGTGCGTCGCTGCGGCCGCGGCCAGCGAGGCACCGTTGCTGGTCCTCCTTGATGGCGTCACCGATCCGCAAAATCTGGGCGCGGTGGTTCGCTGCGTCGAAGTCATGGGCGCGCATGGCGTCATCATTCCTGACCGCAAGGCGGCGCCCGTGACGGGAGCCGTGGTCAAGTCATCGGCCGGCGCGAGCGAGCGCGTCCGCATCGCACGGGTGTCCAACTTGCTGCGGACCATCGATGATCTGCGGCAGCGTGGCCTGCGCGTGATCGGTACCGCCGCAGCGGAGGGCGATGTCCCCGCCAACACCGACTTGCGCGGGCCGGTGGCCCTGGTGATGGGATCCGAGGGCGAAGGGTTGCGCGAGGCGGTGGCGCGCCGCTGCGATGGGGCGCTGCGCATTCCGCAGCGAGGGAACGTGGCCTCGCTGAACGTGTCCGCCGCGTGCGCGATCCTGCTCTACGAAGCGGCTCGACAGCGAGTGTGAGTCTGCTAGATTCGCCCGCCCTGGAGGTTCCAAAAATCATGTCGCGTATTCCCGTTGCGGTGGTGGGTGCCACGGGCCTGGCGGGCCAGCAGTTCCTGGTTTCGCTGGCAGGACACCCGATGTTTTCCGTCGCCAAGGTGGCGGCTTCGAGTCGATCGGCCAGCAAAAAGCTGCGGGACGCCGTCAAGGACGACAAGGGTGCCTCGAAGTGGTTCTGCTCGGAACCGCTGCCCGACGAGGTCGCGGAGCTCGTGGTCGAGGACTCGGCCCTCATGTCCACCGACGGAGTTCGTCTGGTGTTCTCGGCGGTCGAAGCGGACGTGGCGCGCGAACTTGAGCCCAAGTTCGCCAGGGACATTCCTGTCATCTCAACCGCCAGCGCGTTTCGCTACGAAAACGACGTGCCGATCTTCTTGCCGGGAGTGAACTGGGATCACGCGGCGCTCATCGACGTGCAGCGCAAGAAGCGTGGCTGGAAGGGATTCATCACGCCCGGACCGAACTGCACCACGGTCGGACTGGCGATGACCCTGCGCCCGCTCGACATCGCCTACGGCGTCGAGCGCGTGCTCATGACGTCGATGCAGGCGCTGTCGGGCGCGGGCCGCTCGCCCGGCGTCAGCGCCATGGACGTGCTCGACAACATCATTCCCTACATCCCCAAGGAAGAGGAAAAGGTTCAGACCGAGACGCAGAAGATCCTCGGCAAGGTGAGCGGCGAGACCATCACCCCCGCGACCTTTTCGGTTTCATGCACCTGCACGCGCGTCAACGTGCTCGAAGGTCACACCGAGTCGGTGTTCGTCCAGCTCAAGAAGACGCCGCGCCTCGATGAGGTCAAGTCGTTGTGGCGAGAGTTCGGCCGCGATCTGGCGACGATGGGATTACCGTCAGCTCCGAAGAACCTCATCTACGTGCACGACGATCCGTACCGGCCGCAGGTGCGCCTCGACCGCGATCACGACAAGGGCATGACCACGGTGGTCGGCCGCCTGCGCGAGGATGTCGCGCTGCCCAACGGCCTCAAGTACCTGCTGGTGTCGCACAACACCAAGATGGGTGCGGCGTCGGGTGCCTTGCTGGTCGCGGAATACCTGGCGCAGCGTTCGCTGATCACCTAGCCCGAACTCGACGGGAGCCGCAGACCATCGAGTTTGCGCAAGAGTTCGTCCAGCGTCGCGCGGAGGCGCGCGAATCCGTCGGGGACACGCTCAAACGTTGCCTCATTCATGTAGAGGTCGCGCCGCAACTCGATCTGGATGGCGTGCAGTCCCTCGTGCGGCCGACCGTGGTGGGTGGTGATGAAGCCACCCTTGTACGGTTGGTTGAAGGTGACCGAAAAACCCGCGCCGCGAAAGTGCTCGCCGACGAGCGCCGACAACCTGGGCGAGCAACTTGTTCCATCGCGGTCGCCCGGCACCACGTCGGCGCGGGATCGGCCGGGATCGGTGTGCCCGGCGCGGCCGACGCTGGGCATCGAGTGCCCATCGACCAGGATGGCGAATCCGAATCGCGCCCGCGCGGCGTCGAGCGCCCGGTCGATGGCACCGTGGTAGGCGGCATGGATCTCGGCCCGCCGTCGCCACTCGGCGGCGGTCAATGGTCGCGCCAGCGCGGGGGTGCCTGCCGTCGTGACCTGCCAGATGAAGCCGCGCCCGTCGGTGTTGCGGGGCGCGGGATGGGACGGCACGGCGCTGGGCGTGACGTCGTCGGGATGGCGGTTCAGATCGCAGACGAACCGCGACAGGTGCGCGTGGACGAACGCGCCGATTGGTACACCTTCGTACAACTCATCGACGAACAGATCGGCGTCGCACCGCGGATCGAGCATCGGTGCCAGCGCGTCGCCGAATTCGTCGATGTTCACACCCGCGTGAGGCACGCTGACCACGACCGGAGTCGTTGCGGGCGAGGGGAACGTTGCCGAAAAGGCGCGTTTGGCCGAGGTCGTGGCGTTCATGGCGTCACCTTGTTGATGGGGATGACGATTTTACCCTCGTTCGCTGCCAGGTCTCGTATTGGCTCATGGCTTTTCGAAAAATGGCTCGGTCCAGAGCTGCCGCTTGCGGTCGACTCCCGCCGCACGGAGGCCGCGCGACACCTCGGCAACCATCGCACCGTTCCCGGCCGGGCTCGGGCCGCTTACGGGCCCGCCGGGGGCGGTGGCATCGGCGGCTTTGCGTCCGGTTGAACGCAGGCCGCCAGATCGAAGAACATGAACTCGACTGCCTTCTCCTGCGGGGTGAGCGGGGTCGTTCTGCAACCGGTCGGGAACGGCTGGTTCGACATGTCGCCCGAACCAGACGACAGATGGATATCGGTGAAGACGACGCGGCCGCACTGTTTGTCGGCCGCGGCACCGATCGGCGTATTG
>CAYSKR010000217.1:0-5125 GCA_964431675.1 uncultured Myxococcales bacterium | reverse complement strand
CTCTGCGAGCGCTCGATGCTCTCCATCTGGCGACTTACGTTGTCGCGCGCCGGAGCATCGAGGGGCTCGAGTTGCTCACCGCGGACGAGCGGCTGCGCAACGCTGCGGAATCGGCCTGATCGCAGCGGATTCCGCATTCCGGGACGCATTCCGCCCGCACCCTTCAGACCCGGCGAAAATGGCCTTTATCGTCGAGCATCCGGCCGGCCGACCGAAAACCTTGCTCCGCCAGCGGCTCGAGCAAGGTTCACCCGCGATGCGATGCGGCGCGGCGCGGCGCGGTCAGTTGAGCGACTTCTTGTCGATCGTCGCGTGGCCCCAGATCGCGTCCCAGCCGGCGCGATATGAGTCGGTCGCGATCTGAGCCGGTCCGCCGCCGGCGAGCCGTGCGGCATCGGTCGCCGCGAGCTGCTGTGCTTCCGGGCGCGGGTCGGGCAGCTCCGTCTTCACGTCATAGACGAACGGAACATCCGCGCGCTGACGCAGGCTCAGCACTTCGCCGTCGATGGGTTTGCCTTCTTGCAACGGCCGGATCTGGCCAAACTCCACCGGGCTGCCCTCGGCGCGGCGCCGCAGCATCTGCAGACCGTCCGTGCCCTCGGCCCGGCCAAGGATGATGGCCAAGTCACCCGTCGGCACTCCGGAAGAATTTCGACGCTGGCGAGCCCTGGGCATGTTGTTCAAGGATACGCGAAATTAAGGTTTGTCCATGATGTTCATTGATCGTCGCAGATACCGACCGGCCAGCGCAAACGGGCGGAGAGAAAAGCCTCGGTTCACGGCCAGCGCCGAGTCTACCGCGAACAATCAAGTCCGGCGTTGCGTTTCGCAAGTTCCGCCGTCAAGGGCTCGTAAAATTCCATCATGGCGCGCGGGCCGATGTCTAGGCCGGTGGCTTCCTTGATGACAACCCGCCAATCTCGCGTGGCCCCAAGCTTGAGGATGTTGTGCAAGAATTGTCCCGCAAGGGCGCTGCCCGAGTAATCGCAGGCGCGCACGTCTTGCTTGAGGATCTTGGTGCAGATGTGGTCGTGGAGCGCGAACTTGATCATGGTGGCCAGCGCATAGTCGTAGTACTGCGCCGGATCGTCATTGATGTGCGTCTTGGTGCAAGCGTCGCACAGGTCGGCTGGTCGTTTGCCGCCGGGTGGCGCGACACCCTGAAACTTCTCCACGTATTGCCACCAGCGCTCTTGCCACTCGGCATCCGACAGGTTCGTTTCGTACAGATCGTGCTCGAAGTGGCTCATGGTGCCCGCCGACCACGGCAAGAAGACGATCGAATCCATGGCGGACTGCAAGAGCCAGCCCATCGCGTCGACGCCTGCGCCCGCAGGCAATATCCCCACCTTGCGCAAGTACGGGGTCTGTTCACTGGCCAGGCGCGCGAGTTCGCCGACTCCCTCGTGGAACGCGCGGTTGGCACCTTCGCGCAGAAGGATCGGCACGTCCGGCGTCGAGTACGAGATGTAGTAGTAAATGTGGCCGAGCTCTTGGTGCGCGGTGCCGAACCACGCCTCGTCAGGCTCCACGCTCATCAAGGACCGCACGTCGGCCTCGCTGTCGATGTGCCAGGCCGATGCGTGCGCGTTCTTCTTGCGCAGCGAGCCCTTCTGCGCCGGGTACAGGTCGGACGTCTGCCAGAACGAACCTGGCAGCCGCGGGAATCCGAGCGACACGTAAAAATCTTCCGCGCTGCGCACGATGAACTCGCGCGACTTGCCCTTGAAGTACGGATCCAGGCTCGATCCCTCCACGAGGCCGGGCCAGTTCTGCGCCCAGCGGTTGCCCAGCCAGTGCGCCGGGATAAGCTTCGGCACCGGCTGCTTGTAGCGGCTGGCCAGCGTGTGCTTGGCCCAGCAATGTAGGCCGTCGAACAACGGCCGGGTCGCATCCAGCGTGCGATCAAGCAGATCCATCATCTCCTTGACCGACATGCCGTAGTCAGCGACCTGCAGGGCAAAGAACGACGAGTAACCCATCTGCCGCGCCAGCCGATTGCGCAAGCGCTGCAACTCGACCAGCCCCGGGCGCAACGGCTGGCCGATTTCTTTCGAAGCGCGCCATACCTGCTCGCGTTCCGTCATGTTGCGCGACCGTCGCAGCAAATCGTCGATCTCGTTGGCGATCGCCGGGCGCGTACACTTGTCCCCTTTGCCAGGCGACAGGCAGAACGTGTACCCGTCGAGGATCGAAGACTGCCGCGCCTCGGCAACCACCCTCTGGCCGACGAGCTCGGGAAGCGTCGCCGGGCTCTCCGCCGCCCGCAAGAGCACCTTGCGCAACTGCCGCACGCTGCTCTCGCTCAGATCCTTTTCTTTCTCCAGAAGCGACCGCGTGTGTTCGATGATCCACTTCGACCCCGTGACTGCCGCCAGTGCTTTCTCCGCGCCGGTGCGCTCGCCCGTGTGTTCGGGAGTGACGTCCGTGGCGGCTGCCCAGGCCGCCAGGGACGCGACCTTGGACGTCGGTGCCACCAGCGCGGTCACGGTTTCAAGAAACGCGCGCGCCGCTTTTTCCTCTGCGGTCACCCGGGCCGCGGTTTTCTTGGCCGCGACCGTGTGACCAGGCTGTGCCAGCGACAGAGCGGCCGCGAACAAGGCGGCAAACATGATCTTCACCAAGAAGCCGTCAGGACGTGTCATTGGCAAGAAATTAGCCGCAAACGCCGGGAATGACGAGAGCGATGGCCACGACGAGGCTACTGCGCATCGAACGGCCCGTGGAGCGACTTCACGGTGCGCGTCTCGCTGGCGTCGTCGAGCAGGAACATCTGGTAGGTGGCGCCCCCGGGGGCGACGCGGATGACCACGTGACCCTGGCTGTGCACCTTGTCCAGCGTCGAGCCGCCAACTGACTTGGTGCTGTCCATCATGTTGGTCGAGAAGACGTCGCGCGGCCCATTGTACAGGCGATGCGAGAAGATCCGCTCCATCACCGTGGGTGACAGGTGACTCGGCGACCAGAAGTGGGCGATGAAGGCGCGCGGCCGCAGCGTCGCGACCCAGAAGGCGTTGGCACTGTCCCAGAAGCCGTGGTGATTCAGCAGCGCCACCTCGACCGGACCGACGGCGCGCGCCACCGGAGTCTCGATGTCCCGCCACTCGGGGCCGCCGGCCGGTGCCTCGCCGGGGATGTCGCCGCCCGAGTAGTAGTCGAACTTGCCATAGCTGAGCCGGATCACCAGACTGCACATGTTCTCGCTCGGCGTGCCGTCGCGCGGCCCGAAGCGCGGCGCGGTCTCGGTGCCGCGTCCGGTCCAGACCTCGCCGTTGGCCGAGATGTTCTGAACGACGAACGTTGGGTACTTCTTCGGTTCATGCACCAGCACGATCTGATCGCGGTGACGATCTTTGTTCATCCCGAAGCCGGAAGCCTTGCCAATTCCTTCCTGGCTGCCGCGAGTGAAGGGACAAACCGGATCTCGTCATCTCGCGGCGATTCCCAGGCGCTTATCGCTTTGGGTACGAGGTCGCGGAATCCGTCAGGGTCAAGTGTCGTCTTGTGCGACTGCGTCTCGTTCACCGTCCTCCCGCTCAGCCACAGAACCCAGGTCTCGATACTCCACGTAGGCACGAGGATCGCTATGCGGTCTCCAGATGCCCGGTCATCTTGGTGGGGGCCAGGGTGGAGGTGTTTCATGCGCACACTGACGCCTTCAACATCTCCGTCAACGACCACAAGAAATCCAAGGCGACCTTGGCTCGTCTTGACCCGCGCCTCGCCGCGGATCCCTGGGTACTGGTCCAGCACCCATTTCGCCGCAGACCCATGGCCCTTCGGGGCGACGTTGAAGTGGATCGCTTTGCGGTGGACTCGGAAACGCTCTTCAAGCAAGCGTCTGACAAAAACCTCGTGCGCCCGATCCTCGCACCACACGCGCACACGGACCTGATCAGCCACCTGGAACACCGAGCAGCAACTGAGTTGAGGCGGGGATCGCCTTGTCCAGGTCAAACTCGACTTCCCTCACCCGGGAAGGCCCATCCTCCCGCCAGATTTGCAGAACTTGATCGGGGGCGAGATAGTCAATGACCTCGGGATGATGCGAGATAACGAGCAAGGTGCCACACCTCACTGCGACCATACGGTCTCGCATTCCCGCGAGCCACGGCTGAATTTCCGACGACGCCACGAAATTATCTGGCTCGTCGAACACCAGCAGCGTTGCCCGACTCGCGAAAGCATGCATGACGGTGTACAGGACAAGCAGCACGCGCTGCCCGTCGGACAGCTCGTCCAAGAACAGGGTAGCCGTCTTTCCCCCGATATCGCAGTCGAAGGCCAAGACCTTTTCATCTGCCCCGACTTTCTGTAACCGAATACTCGACAGGCCGGGGATGATGCTTTGCATGTCTTGGCGAAGGCTCTCGGGGATGGTCGGCGATTCCTGTTGCAGCGTCCGGTACCACGACACGAAATTGCCCCCGTCATGGGTGATGGCGTCGGTTTCCCCCTTGGTGTTTGGATCGATCTGATCGGGGCGGAGCTTGAACAGCAACATTCCGCGCACCCAATGCTTGAACTCCATGATGCGCTGGTTGTCGGGCCGGGGCTCCAGGATGGGAAGGAATGATCGCCGTGGGTCCACGGGGAAATGAATTCGAGGAGTCTTGGCCGGCGGGTCTCCGAATAGCTGGACCTCTCCGTTGGTGAGGCGATACAGATCTTCCCCACCCAGGCTGAGTCGCTCGTCTACCGAGGCATCCCGCCGGTCGTCGCTGTGTTTGATCTCCAAGCGGTAGAGGTAGACCAAGCCGTTGGGTAGTTCGACCTCGATCTCAATTTTTTGGACGGGCCGTGAATCCCAGCGGGTCAGAGTTCCCGGTCCGAAAACCTGGCGCACGGGCATGCCCGCCAATCCCAGAAACATCTGGACGCCCTTGAGGACGTCAAACACGGTCGATTTGCCACCGCCATTTGGGCCGACCACAACCGACAACAGTCCGGGCCTGAACTCAAAGTTCTGCAGGCACCGAAAGTTGTCGACGTATACACGCTTGAGCACCGATGTTCTCCTCGAAGGTCTTGGGCGACACTATCCCCGAGGTGAGTCTTGAGACAGGAGAATCAAAGCACCAGCGTCATTCACCAACCGCAGCCGCAGGCCGAGTGGCCGTGGCGC
>CAYSKR010000216.1:0-15435 GCA_964431675.1 uncultured Myxococcales bacterium | reverse complement strand
GCCAGGATGCGTAGCCAGGTCAGGCCCGCCGCCACGCCTTCGGCGTTCTGCACGATTCGCCGCGCCTCCGCGTCGTTGCCAGCGGCCTCGTGCAACCTCGCCGCCGTCATGCTCAGCGCCTCACCCACGGAACCTGAAACGCCCTCCGCAGCGACGAAGAGCTGGCGCGCCGCCAGGCCAGGGTTGTTGGCTCGCAGCGCGTCCTCCGCGCGCAAGAGCGGAACGATCACCCCGAGCGGTGCCAGCGCCTCGGGTGTTGGCGCGAAAGCAGCGCCTTCGCGGCGCTCGTCCGGTGACAACGTCAGAAACCCCGCGAGCGTGCCAAGTGCCTGGTACACCGGTCTGTCTTCGAGATCCACCACGGATGCCATGGCCGCGAGCCCGGCCTTGATGCCACCTCCGCGCGCGGCGGCCTCTTGCAAGCGCAAACGCCCGCGCAACGCTGCCGGATCTTCCGGGTTTGCCGCCAGCGCCGCAGCGTACCTTGCGCTTGCCTCCTCGCGCAAATCACTGCGTTCAGCGACCCGGGCAGACGCGAGCAGCACCCCCAGTCGCCGCGCGGAAGCGTCCGGGCCGGTCGCCGTTTCCGCCGCCGCGAGGACCACGGCCAGGGCCTGACGCCAATCCTCGGTTTCAAGGCCGCCGTCGGTCAGCGCGGACTCGGGCACCGCGTCCTCATCGTTGAGGCTTTGCGGCGGCCACGGCGCTTGAGCCGACACGGCAGGTTCAAACAACTCCACGTCGGGTTCGGAGCCCGGCTCAGCTTCGAAGGGATCGGCTGCGGGCTCTAGAAGCGGGTCAAACCCGACGTCCAGCAAGGCACCCTTCGAGGGCGGCGCGAAGTAGGGAAGTGTCCGTTCCGCATCCTCCAGTTGTTCCCCTGCAGCCAGAGCCCTGGGCTCGGGAATGACCATGCCGAAAGACTCGCCCGGTGCGACCTGGGTGGGCAACGGCCCCGGCGCCTGCGACGCGGGCTCCACCGGCGACGGCGCTGGTGTCTGGTGCAGGGAAAGCCCACCGGGTGGGCCGGGCGGGCCCAGGGTCCGGTCGGCAAATGATACATCCCAGGCAGCAAGTTCCGCATCCCAGTCGGCGATTTCATCGGCGAACAGACCAGGCGGCCTGGGCTTGGGCGGAGCTGGAATCACTGCGGGCGATGGTGTGCCCTCCCCCTTGCGTTCGCTCATCGCTCGGCTCCCGCCTGTGCATCGAGGCCCACTGCGCGCTGCCAGGCCGCAAAGCCTTCACCGAGCGCGAATCGAATCAACGCCAACGCCTCCTCGCCGCGCAGCGCCTCACGCGAGGGGGATGACTGACCGGTGACGACTCGAAGCGAGGCCAGGAGATCGCCGGACACCAGCAACCCCACTCGATTGGCCATGCGCAGCATCCCGGAACGCCACGTCGCCACGTCCAGCGGCTCGGCCCGCAAGCGCGGTGCCAGCGCTTCGATCGCCCTGGCTTCCTTGCGGCCGAGGTGCTTGTCCAGCGCCTTCACCGCCGTTCGGAGCACGCTCGGATCCGGTGCCGGCGCGCCCACCGGCATCAAGGTCACGTCGGCCGTCGCGGCGGCCGCAAGGAAACTGAACTCCAGCTCTGCGAGTGGCAGTCGTTGCAAACGGCCCGCCCGCTGCCGCATCAGGCACAGCGTTCTGCCCACGGCGAAGCGCGACCCGGGATCGCCGCCGACCACGCCACGGCCGAGGATCAGAATCGGATCGGGCGCATCGATCGCCGCGACACCAAGTTCGTCGGTTCCGCCAACGTACATAGTCAGGCCTGCAATGCCCAGGGCGCTGGCCGCCGCTTCGACCCACGACAACCTGGGATCAGCCCCGGTCGCGACGCGCGTCTGCCTGGTTGCTCCGAGCGCCGCCGGGGCGAGTTTCTCGGCCTTCGCGACCGCTGGGCCGATCCAGATCCACAAGTCGGACGCGAGACGAGAACCCGCTGTCGCCCCCTCGTCGCCCATCCGGGCAAGGGTTGCGGGCAGCAACGGCGCGGAAAATTCACGCGACCGCCCGCGCCGCGAGCCGACCCCAAGTGCGGCGAGGGCAGAAGCCGCGACGTCAGCAAGCTCGCTGCGGCTGCACACCGTCGCGAGGTCGCGCAGACGTTCGAGGCGCGCGATATCCAGCGGATCATCCTCGACCAGCGACCGGCACAACGCTGCGATGATTTCGTCGACCGTGAGGGCCTCCGCCCCGGTCAGCGCCTGGCGCGCGGGCACCAGGCGCACCAGTTCGGCGGCGGCGTCCCCCAGGGGATCTTCCCGCAAGGCGGCAACAAAAATCTCGGTCGCAACACGATCATCACCACGCTGCGTCGTGTGGACGCGCCCCATGCGCACGTGGATCGCCGCAGCGGCCGGCCCCGCACCCGCTTCCTGGTGCAGCCGCGCAAGCTCGCGCAGCGCGAGGTCGAACTTTCCCTGCCGCAGGGCAAACGCCACCAGAGCCTCGCGCGGCGCGGGATCGCCGGGCATGGCCGCGACCGCCGCCTCAAGATGAAACTGCGCCCGGTCGGGATCGGCAAGCTGCTCACACAGCGGAAAAATTTCCAGCGCAAGCACCGCGCGGGTGGCAGCCTCTGGTTCGCCAGCGATGGCTTCCTCGTAGAACCGGCGGGCCAGCTTGGGCCTGCCTTCATCCGCAGCGGCGCGGGCCAAACTCCGGAATGCTTCTGGGTGGTCGGGCACCACAGCAAGAACCCGCTTCCAGTCCTCGACGGCGAGAAAACGCTTGTCCGGCATGGTGGCCCGCAATCGGGCGCGCTGCACCCAGAGGTCGACCTTGCCCGCCGTCTGCGCATCGCGCGCGAGCTTGAAGGACAGCAGGTTCTCGAGGGCCGACGAATCCGCATCGCGCTGATAGATTTCAAGCAGCCGGCGAAAGGCCAGCTCGTCGTCGGGACGGCGCCGCAGCACCTTGCGGTACAGCGCCGCAGCGACTGCAACCTGCCCATCCTCCTCGAACAGACGCCCCGCTTCGCTGTCATACGCGATGGCGCGATCCGAGCTGGCCAGCAGCGACCCCAACCGCGCCAGCACCGCGGCCTCAAGAGCGCGCAACCGAGCCGAGCGGAACACCCTGCGCAATCCGAGGGTTGCCTCGAGCGAATCCGGGCGCAGCGCGAGCACGTGCTGGAAAGCCTCGAGCGCCGCCCGGGGTTTGCCCGCCGCGAGCGCGCCATCGCCATCTTCGATCCAGAGAGCCTCGGCCAGGGTGCTTCCGGCGGTTCGGCCCGCCGCAAGACGCAGGGCACGTGACCGGCGCAGCCGGGCTGTCCTTTCGGTGCTTTGGCGGCTTGCAGGCAGGTCGGAAAACACCACCTCGGCGAAGGGCGCAAGTTCGGCATCGAGCGCGCCGTCTGCGCTTTCCACTTCACCCAGAGAGCCGCTCGCCCCGCTGTTCCAGCGCTGGCCTGCCACGACCATCAATCCGAGACGCTGGCCCGCCGCGCCGCGAATTTCCGTGGCGATGGCGGCAAGTGCATCGAAAGCGCGCGCCCGATCGCCGCCACGCACGGCGAAGAGCCAACGTCCGACCACATCGACATCTTCTGCTGTGTCCGCCGCGCTGCGAAAAGTGGTGGCCTCGGCATGACACAGCGCAAGCAAGGCCGATTCGCGACCGAGCTGCGCTTTGGTGAGCGCGTCGGGCACCAACTCCGACATCCTACGGATCGCCGCCAACACGCCATTCCCATCGTTCTTCCCGGCCGCCGCCTGATGCCAGGACAACGCTGCATCAAGCGCGGCGGACGCCTCTTCCCTGGCCTCCGGGCTGGTGGCCGCCAGCCGAAACACGTCGGCCGCAGCCTCAGGCTGTCCGGCTCGGCTGAGCAACTCGCCGCGCGCCAGGGCGTTTTCGATCAGCGTCCCGATCGCCAGCGGGTGGTCAGTTTCGGGCGCCGCCGCGGGGTCCGGTAGCAGCGCGGACGCGCGCACGAAGTTGCCGGAGCGACGAGCGATGTCGAACGAATACGCAACCGCCATCGAATGAGATGCATCCCGCAGCGGTGCCAGCACCTCAAGGGCTTCTTCCGTGCGGCCGTTTTCTTCGAAAAGCAGGGCAAGGCGGAAGCGCAAGGCCACCGCGCGGGCTGCCAGGGCGGGCCCGGGCACCGCATCGAGTTCGGCGCGCAAGACTTCGACCTTGTTCTGGTCAGCGTTCGCATACGCTTCCTCGAGACGGGCAGAGGCCCACGATGACGGGTCATCCCGATGCGCGTCGAGCAACGACGGGATGTAATCGGTCGACTCGGGTTGCAGGCGCGCCCTCAGAATCCGTAGCGCCGCCGCGACCGCCGGCTCCCGGGTTCCGTCGATGAGGCCAACCAGAGCGTCCGCCGCCACGGCAATCGCCGCCGCTCCCCCTTGCTTTGCCGCCAGCGCGAGATCAACGACGGCGATCCCGCCACTCGGATCGGTGCTGACTCTACCGAGCTCGAGCTGCCAGTGCAGGGCACCCGCCGGATCCTTGGCCAGATCGCGGTGCAAGATCACGAGCGCCCGGCAAATATCGAGCCGCCGGGACGGATCGTCGGTTGCGGCCGCTTGCTCGGCGAGGAATGCCTTGAGGTCGTCCCACCGCGCTGCCGTTGCCAACAGGCCCGACAGCCCATCGACGGCCGGGGCGAAATTGGGGATCGCCTCGAGCGCGCGGTGGTAAAGCGCCTCGGCTCCAACCGGGTCTGCAAGCACGCGATCCCGCAGGCCGGCCGCCCGAGTGGCGACGTCGGCGGCGCGGGCCAGGGCCAGCGGACTAGCGGGTGAACCTGTCGAACGTGTGAGGATTCGATTCGCCTCATCCACCATGGCGTGTGCGAGCTGTTCGGCGTCGCCACTCAACGTGAGAACGCGCAGCCGCGACAGGTGCGCCAGCGGTGCCGACGATCCCGCCGCGTCGATGTCATCGAGGGCAAGGATGGCCTCGCCCCAGGCCCCGGCGCGTGCCGCCACGTCGGCCCGCCACAACAACAGTTCGTCACGCAGGGCTCGGTCGAGGGACTGCCCTCCCTGTGCCAGCAACGACGCCATGGCACCCACGCGGCCGGTCTCCTGGGCAACATCAAGAAAATCGAGCACCACAAGCGGATGCGATGGCGCCAGCGCCAACGCTCGATCGAGAATCGCGAGCGCGGCGTCCTTGGCACCCCGGCCAAGGAAGATGCGAGCCTTTTCGCGGTACAGCGCCACGGCAAACGCCGGCGACACCGCACCCGGCGAACGCGACAACTGCGAGTCGAAGGCATCGAGCACCCGCAAGCGGAGGTCGGGCTGGTCGGCGAGCAACGACACGCGATCCAGTTCGGCCAGCATCGGCCCCGGCGCGCCACCGCCCGCAAGCGCTTGCATCAGACCGTCCGCCGCGCGCAGAACACCCTCGGCCGACTCGCCCCCCGGTTGGCTGCGCAGGCTTGCGCGGGTGAGCTCGACTGCCAGACGCGCGCGCAGATCGGGTTCGGCAATGACCGAAATCAGCCCGGCAAGGCCGGTTTCAACATCCGCCGGGGCCGCGCGCCGCAGGCCGAACAGCAAGATGGCCAGATGCGCCCCGGCGTGTGTTGGATCTGCCTCCAGCGCCGATTGATAACTCGCGCGCGCCTCGTCCATTCGCCCGAGGCGATCCTCAAGAATGCGGCCGCTCTCGATCCACCGATCGGCCGTGTCGGATGCCGTCGGCAAGGGCGCGAACCGGATCTCGGCGTCAATCAGGCGCCGGACGTTGTCCCACCGGCCGCGCGCCGCAAAGATGCGCCGCAAGGCCCAGCCGTTGGCCTGCAAAGTGGGATCTGCCGTCAGCGACTGGGCGTACGTCTTGGCAGCCTCGCGCAGCAGACCAAGTTCGAACTCGCGCACATGACCAGCCTCATGCAGCAAGCGAGCGGCCTTCGCGGGCTCCGCGGCGGCGTCGGCAGCCTCAAGCTCAAGCAACTCGGCCATCTGCTGACCGGTCATCTCCGGTACGGCGACCGCGACGGCGATGTCCACGTCGCTCACCTCGTCCACCTGGCCGGTTACCGCGATCAGACCCTCGACGGACGTATCGGCACCGTCCGCGAACTCCGCCGATCCGGGTGCGCGACCACTGTCTCCGGGTGGCGGAATCGACATGGTGGCTGGTGGCCTAAAAAACCGAGCTTAGTATGGCGACACTCCGGCAGGGCGTCAACATGGTAGCCTGGATGCGCGCTCTTGCGGCCGGGACTGCGACCACCATGGCAAATACCGTCGTTTTCGTCGAGTTGAATGAGGGCGTGGCCACCGGGCCGTCTCTCATGGCGCTGGCGGCAGCACGCCACGCGGCCCACACGATGGGATCGTCGGTGTATGCCCTGGTCGCGTCGGAAGCGCTGTCGCCCGAAGCCCTCGGGGCGCTGGAAACTCAGGCCGGTGCAGGCGGTGCCGACAAGCTGCTATTTTGCGCCGATCCTGCACTGGCCGGGCCAGACGCGACCGCCAAGATTGCGGCCTTGTGTCGCATGGTGGCGGACCGTTTGCGGCCCGCTCTGTTCCTCTTTCCCAACCAGCCGAACGGACCGGACCTGGCCAAAGCACTGGCCGGTGCCACCGGCAAGACCTTCCTCAATAGCGTCAAGCCGCAGACCGCCATCGACGCGGTCGTCCTGGGCGGCGCGGTGGTGGCGACGATCGCGGACGGTGCCGCGCGGCCTGCGCTCGGCGGAAGCCCCGCCGAGGTCGAAATCCTGAGCCCACCGGGATGGGCGCAAAGCGGCGGGGCGACACCCTTCCTGTCCCCCTGATCTACCGACCACTGGAGGCCCAATGTGCAATCGCCGGACGTCGAGTTTCCTCATCGTAGTTCTCAGCGCGGCGATTGGCACTGCCTGCGCCAGCCTGGCGCGCGAGTTGGCCGCTTCTGATGCCAGCGCAGACGTCTCAACGACAGACGGGACAGAACGGTCTGTGGCGGGCACGAGCTTCGCGAGGGAGGTGTTTCCAATCGTCAAGGACTCATGCGCCATCGCGGGTTGTCACAACATCGCGACCCAACAGAACCATTGGTCAAACGACTCCCCGGGCACCGCTGACACCGGCACAGGTTGAGCTCATTTCCGCATGGATCCGAGAAGGTGCTCGAAACAACTAAGGGGTCATGGCAAAATAAAGTGTACGATTCGGGAAGTTTTTGCTACCAAAAGGTTGCTTCGCGCTTCAAATGGAACTGAAACACATCGCCCGCGCCGAGACCTGGTTTAAACAACTACAAAATCAGTGTTAAATAATGGTCAGAAAAGCAACTAGTGCTGTCATTTCGAGCGCAGCGAGAAATCTAATGCCATTCTTTGCTCAGGTCTTCCCATTCAGGGTTCATGCCAAAGTATCGGTGCTCTTTAGGCACAAGATTTCTCCCTTCGGTCGAAATGACAGCACCAGCTTCGGTCGAAATGACAGCACCAGTTGCTTTTCTGACCATTCCTTAACACTGATTTTGCAGTTGTTTAAACCAGGTCTCGGCGCGGGCAATGTGTTTCAGTTCCATTTGAAGCGCGAAGCAACTTTTTGGTAGCAAAAACTTCCCGAATCGTACACCTTATTTTGTCATGATCCCCTACTGTTCGCGTAGGCGCAGCGCGGGACTTTGGCTCGCGGAGTCCTATAGCGACTTTAATATGACGCGCAGATCGTCGGCGTAGCGGCCTTCTGGTGCCAGCTCCAGGTATTTGCGGTAGGCATCGCGGGCCGCCTTGAGGCGACCCGCTACCTGCTCTGCGCCGCCCATGTAGACGTAGGCATCGGCCTGTGCGGGATCGAGCACAACCACCTTCTTGGCCCAGTCCAGCGCCTGCACGGCGCGGCCGCGCTCGAACTCGGCGTGCGCCAGCATGAGCGCCACCTCCGCCGAGTTCGGATCGGCCGCAGCGACGGGTCCGCAGGTGCTTAGAACCGCCTGGTATTTGGCTTTGCCATGTGCGGCCCGGCACTTCGCCAGTTGGGCCTCCAGCTCTGGCGTCAACGCCTTCGGCGACGGAATCGCCGCAGCGACGGCCGCGACCGGCACCGCCGCGACCGGCACCACTGCGACCACCGCGACCGGCACCACTGCGGGAGCAACGGGAACTGTTGCCGTCTCCGGGTTTGTGGCCACCTTGCGCGCAACGTTGGCCGCCTCGCTGTTGCCGACCCACAGATAGAACGCCAGGCCGAAAAGCGCCACCGCGCTTGCGCCGACGCCGACGAAGAAAACCGTATCTCGTTTTTTGGTCGGCAAGCGATCCCAGGCCAGCCACCGAAAGCGCGCGACTGCGGCGCGCAACCGCTCTTTTCGCAGCTCATTCTTGGACAGCATGTACACGAGGCCGCTCTCGTTGCCCGTGACCTTGGCCGGATCCAGACCGCGGCGGAAGAACGTGTCCTCGAGGTCGGCGTGGGGAGAAGAAATGTCGAGTGAAAGACTGGCGTCAACAACGCCCGCAGCGTGAGCGTCTGCGACGTCGGTCGTCATGGCGTCGGCCGACATAGGTGCCTCGGGAATGGCACCGGCCACTTCAATCGGACCCGCCACCGGGGACAGGTCAGCCGCGCGGGCGGATTTTCTCGCCCGGCCATCCCCGCGGATGGAGCGAAGCGAGCGGGCTGGGTGGGCGATAGGTTTCTTTTGCTGCATTAGGCTTCTCGATAAACGGTTCGATTTGGACCCAAAGGGTCAGCAAAGATTAGGCGAAGCTCCGGTCGTTGGCAGTTTCTTTTTGCAGATCCGCAGCCGTCGTCATCGCACCTTGCACCACCTGCGCATACATCCGACTCGGGCATCTGACCTCCTCTGCCGATTCTAGAACCCCACCACCTCGTCCAGGGCAAGGCCGCCCGCCGTCGAGCCGTCTTCAAGCATCAGAATCACGGTGTGTCCGACGAGCTCCGCCACGTCCCATTCAACGATTCGCGCGCCTGCATCGGGGGTGGCGGATCGCGGCACGTCCGCGCCGTCGAGTAGCACGACGCGCAGGCGAGGATCAGCGTCGCCGGCGAGCGAAAGGCGCAGGTGGGGGTGCAAGAGGACGAAAGGTGGAGAACGCAGGATCCCCATCGGCCCGGATCCAAAGCGGCGTGAGTCGGCGGCGAAACGCCCAAAAAACTCGGCGGTCGCCGGTGCCGGGCCCGCGCCAAACGCGTCACCTTCGCTGGTGAACCCTGCCCATTGCCCGGACTCGAAATCGAAAAGTCGACTTCCGTTGGCCGGCGCAGCAGGCGCATCACGGTTGGGCAGCCAGAGCTGGCGCGGCGACGTTTCCGCGCCGGCAAACGAACGGACTGCGCCCTGTCCATCAAAGATCTCCTCGACCATGTGGTAGCGCATGCCGAGGGTGGGCCACTCACCTGGCTGCGACTTCCAGTCGAGCAGCACGAAGCCGAACCTGCGATCGAGGAAAGCTTGATCGAGCCCCGCGGGACGCCCGAGCGATCCGGCAACGTCCATGACGCCCATGCGATGAGTGAAAGGACGCTTTCCCACCAGCACGCTGTAGTAGGGGTGAAACGGAATGAAGCCATCGCCCGCAAGGCTGCCGAGCCTTTTGATGAAGCGAGCCGCCGTCGCTTCATCGGGCGCGCCCGGCACGAACTGCGATCGCTCCGGCAACCCCGCCCTGACGCTCTGGGCTGCGAGCGCGACAAGCGCCAGCGCCGCGCACGCCATGAGGGGAATCTTTCGCGTCTGCAGCGCTGCGCTCACGAGGCGCGCACCCATCACGGCCGCCGCGATCGCGGGAAAGAAGACCGCGGGAATAAACGCGTTCGAGAACGCCCACTGCGTGCCGAAGCCCTTGCAGGACGCAAAGACACCGGTGACGGCACCCATCCATACGATGGCGTCGGCGGCGCGCAAGCGGCGCGCCAGCGCCAGGCCGACCGTGGCAATGGCGAGCGCGGCGAACAACCAGCCATCATTGGCGAGCAGCAGCCTGGGCGTGAATCCGTAGGCTCGAGCTCGATCGAATCCGTGGCTCTGGTGCAGCTTGTAGATGTACGTCCAGAACCAGCCCCCGGACGTCTTGTACAAAACGCCGCCGATCACGGCCAGCACCGCCGTGGCCGTGATGCCGTAGATGGCGCCGCGGCGCAGGTTGGCGAAGATCATCCCCAGTCCAATGCCGACGCCCAGGATGGCGGCGGTTTGCTTGGTGAAAAACGCGAGCGCGATGGCGACGCCGGCCAGCGCGGCCGTCGCGTGGCCGCGCCCCACGAAGGCCAGCAACAGCGCCAAGGCTTCAAGCAACGTCAGGAGCGAGTCCGAGCGCACAAGATCGTAGAACGCGCCGGTCAGCGAAAAGCTGGCGGCGACGGTACCGGCCGCCGCGATGCCCGTCGCCAGCGATGTCCACCGGGCGAGGCGGCCAGCGCCCGCGGTTTGCCGCCCGGCGGCGTAAAGGACAAGGCCGAGCATCCCCGCAAAAGCCGCCACGGAAACCGATCTTCCCAGCGTGTACCCAAGCGGAACGATTTTCGACAGACCCGCGATCACGGCGGGATACAGCGGCGTGTACAGGTAGGGAATGAAGTCGACGCTGGGCGGGACATAGATGGACTGACCCTCGGCGAGCCGCCTGGCGTGCAACAGCATGCCGCCTTCCATCCATTCGAGATCGAGTGGAAACGTCAGACGCCCGGCGAAGATGCGGCCATGCCAGTACAACTGGACGGCTCCAACAACGGCCGCCGCAGTGGCAACGGCGACGAGGACGGCGGGCAAGAGACGGCGCATCCGAGGCTCCGGAACAGCATACCGGATCCCTGGTTGTCGCAGGGCCGCGCCGAAAACCGCTACCAGCGGTCGCGACGGCCGCCGCCGCCGCCACCGCCACCGCCGCCGCCGCGCCCACCGCGGTCGTCGCCGTAGCCGCCGCGTCCACCACCACCACCACCACCGCCGCCACCACCGCTACGCGGGGCGCGCTCGCGCGCCTCGCTGATGCTGATGGCGCGACCTTGCACGTCGCGGCCGGTGAGCCCCTGCATGGCTGACGCTGCTTCTTCGTCGGTTCCGAGTTCGACGAACGCGAAGCCGCGCGATCGGCCCGTGTCGCGGTCGCTCACGATTTTGACCTCGACGACGTTCCTCCCACCCTCGGCAAACGCCTCGCGCAATTCCAACTCGGTGACGTTGTAGGACAGATTACCGACGTACAGTCTCTTGCCCATGGGCGCTCTCCTTCTATTCTGCAACCGCGGTGGCGCGGGTGCCGCGCGGCGAGATCTCGTGACGTGCTTCTCTACTCGCCCGCCACGCTAGCAATAGCCGTTTCCGATGTCGAGAGGCTTGTTTGCGCGGGCGGCCCGGCTACGGACAAGGCCAGGTTGCCGCTGCGGGACCAAGCCCGGCCAGCGCATCGACGATCTGAGCAACGGCGCGCGGTCGGCCGAGCGTGCGCATGGCCTCGGCCATGCCCGTTCGGCGCCTGTCGTCAGACAGCAGGTCGGTCACCTGCCGGGCGAGATCTTCGGCACTTGTCGCATCTTGCAGCAGGACCACGGCGGCCCCCCGCCGAGCGAACGCATGGGCGTTCGTGGTCTGGTGGTCGGCGGCTGCGGTCGGTAGCGGGATCAAGATGGCCGGTCGGCCCACCAGCGCAAGCTCTGCCAGGGTCAAGGCACCCGCCCGCGCGATGACGAGCTCTGCCGCCGCCAGCGCGCCAGGCATGTCGTCGATGAACTCGCGCACCCGCGCTCGCCCCTCCAGACCCATTGACGTGTAGCGCTCTCGGCAGCGGGCCGCGTCGGCCTGCCCGGTCTGGTGGTCGATGATGGGCACGTTACCGCGCTGGCGCAAGACTTCCACGGCCCCCATCACCAGCTCGTTGACCGCGCGCGCGCCCTGACTGCCACCCACGACCAGAACCCGCCGTTGGTCGGCCTCGGTACCGACGCGCGGCGCACGGTCGAAAAAGCTGCGCCGCACCGGGTTGCCAGTACACACCGCCTTGTGCGGTGGAAAGTGTTGCTGCGCCTCTTCGCAGCCGAGAAAGATGGCTTTGACCAGCCGACCAAGGATTCTGTTGGTGAACCCGGGCACGCTGTTCTGTTCCTGGATCGCCGTGGGGATGCGCATCGACGCCGCGACGAGCACGACCGGGCCAGAAGCATAGCCGCCAACGCCCAGCACGACGTCCGGGCGAAAGCGCCGAATCAGCGCGCGCGATTGCATCAGCGCCGCGGGCAATCGTCCAAGGCCGCGCAGCGTACCGCCAAGGCCCATGCGCACAAGACCACTGACCTCGATGAGATCCAGGTCGAATCCGGCCGCCGGCACCGCCCGGGTTTCAAGTCCCCGCGCCGTGCCCACGAACCGAACTTCCCCGCCACGCGCCCTGACCTCCTCCGCGATGGCGATCCCGGGGTACAGGTGGCCCCCCGTGCCGCCGCCCGCGATCAGGAGTCGCATGGCGCCGCGTCCGCAGAAACCTTGGCGCGAACGACGCGAACGACGCTGACCCTCGGATGGGTTTCGGCTCGACGATTCCTGGACACCCGCGCCTTGCCGCGCACGGCTTCGAAAAAGGACCGCGTCCCGAGCTCGGGATAGCGCGCCGAAATGTTGGCCAGCACTCCGGCCATGAACAGACTGATGACCAGCGAGGTCCCGCCGTAGCTGATGAACGGCAGGGGCAACCCCTTGGTGGGCAATGCGCCAAGCGCCACCGCGACGTTCATCAGCGCCTGCAACCCGAACAGCGTCGAGATGGCAAACGCCAGGTAGGAACCGAACACGTCGCGGGCTCTCGATGCAGCCAGGTAGCCGCGCCACACCAGCACGCCGAACCCGGCCAGCACCGCCCACATGCCGATGAGCCCCAACTCTTCGCCGAGGATGGAGACGATGAAATCAGTGTGTGCCTCGGGCAGAAAGAACATCTTCTGTCGGCCCTGGCCAAGGCCGACGCCGGTCACGCCACCCGAGCCGATGCTGATGAGCGACTCGCAAGCCTGATAACCGGCACCGCGACGAACTTCGCAAGGGTTCAAGAACGCCATCATCCGCCGCAGGCGGAACGGGGTGCCCGCAATGAAGAAGCGCCAAGCGATCGGCGCGGTGGCCAGCACGACGATCATGATGAAGTCGGTGCGCGCGCCACCCACAAACAGCAACGCCATGGTCATCACGCCCAGGATGATCGCCGTCCCAAGATCCGGCTGCACGACGACCAGGCCCATGATGATGCCCGCCACCACCAGCGGTGGCACAAATCCGACCGAGAACTCCTTGACCTTCTCGGCCTTGCGCGCGAGGAGCACGGCCAGGTAGAGCGCAAGCGTAAACTTCGCCAGCTCCGAGGGTTGGAACGACAGCGGGCCAAGCCGGAACCAGCGCACCGCCCCGCCAACCCGTGTGCCGACCACGAGCAAGGTGCCCAGCATCCCGATGGTACTCAGGAGTAGCGGGTAAGTGATGCGCCTCCAGAGTGTGTAGTCGGTGCGCGCGCCGAGCACGAACGCGCCCAGGCCCACGGCGGCGTAAATGACCTCGCGCTTGAGAAAAAACGTCCAGTCGCCGTATTTCTTGGCGGCGAAAGCGGCACCGGCAGAAAACACCATCACGACGCCCAGCGCCGTCAGGCACAGCACCACGGCGCACAGCAGGCGGTCAGGCCCGTGCGACAACCGCGGCAGGCGAAGTCGGGCCGCCGCCGGATCTCGTCCAAACCAGGTTCCGGCGATCACGACGTGGCTCCCGTCGGCACCGGACGCGGTGTTGCGTCCGCGACGATGCGCATGACCGCGCCGCGAAAAGCCGCGGCCCGATGCTCATAGTTGCGAAACATGTCGAAGCTTGAACAGGCCGGCGAAAGCACCACCGCGTCGCCCGCCCGGGCCAGCGCCGCCGCGCGCGCCACGGCGTCGTCCATGTCGCCGGCCGCCTCGACCGGAACCACTCCACTTAGCGCCGAGCCGATGCGCGACGCTGCTTCGCCGATCACCACCGCGGCCCGACCAACCTGCCCCATCACGCTCGCCAGGGGTTCGTAGCTGCCACCTTTGTCGCGGCCGCCAGCGATCAAGACCACCTGGCGGGGAAAACCCGTCAGCGCGGCAACAACCGCGCCGACGTTGGTGCCCTTGGAATCATCGAAGAACGCCACGCCGCCGGATTCGGCCACGAGTTCCATGCGGTGAGGCAGGGCATGGAACGCCAACAACGCGCGCCGCACTTCCTCGGGCAACGCACCACAAAGCCGCGCCGCAAGCGTGGCCGCCAGGGCATTTTCCAGGTTGTGCCTGCCGTAAAGACCGGGCAACAGGGTGGGGTAGCGTTCGATCTTGGCACCGGGCAGGCGGATGCACAGCGACGCACCCTCGATCCATCCGCCCTCCTGCAACACCCGGCGGGTCGACAGCGGCACCACGCGGCTCGAAAGGCGGGCGCTGATCGCTTGCACCCGCAGATCGTCCACGTTGACGACCGCGAAGTCGGCCGCGCTTTGAGCTGAAAAGATACGGGCCTTGGCGTAGGCGTAGGCGTCGATGCTCGCGTATCGATCGAGGTGATCGGGCGTGATGTTCAGCAGCACGGCGACTTGCGGCTTGAACGTGTCGGTGGTCTCAAGCTGAAAACTCGACACCTCAACCACGCACACGCCGCCCGCCGCCCCCATGGGCGTGCCAGCGGCCTGCGCCAGGGGAATACCCAGGTTGCCTCCCACGAAAGTGGGTCGGCCGGTGTTTTTCATGATCGAGCCACACAGGCTAGTCGTGGTCGATTTGCCGTTGGTGCCGGTGATCGCAATCAGCGTCGCCTCGATAAACCGTGACGCAAGCTCGAGCTCGCCCGTCACCGTGACCCCGGCATCGGTCGCCGCGGTGGTTTCGGGCAGGGCCGGGACGCCCGGAGAAAGCACAATAACGTCGCTCGCCACGAACGAACCCGAACGATGGCCGCCCAGTTCCTGGACCACGCCGGCTGGCAACTCCGCGACGACTTCGGCCAGCTCCGCGGCGCTGCGCGTGTCGGTCACGGTCACGCGCGCTCCTTGCGCGGTCGCCAGGCGCGCCGCCGCGAGGCCCGACCGGCCGAGCCCGACCACGAGAACTTTCTTTCCTGCAAGCAACAGCGGCGACACGGTCAGCGCACCTTCAGCGTGACGAGCAACCCCAGGATGGCGCAGATGAACGACACGATCCAGAAACGCACCACGATGCGCGACTCGGGCCAGCCCAGCTTCTCGAAGTGATGATGGATTGGTGCCATCAGGAAGATCCGCTTCTTGGTGCGCTTGTAGTAGGCCACCTGAATCACGTCCGACATGATTTCCATCACGAACACCCCTCCAACAATCGGCAGGACGAGCTCCGTCTTGGTCGCCAGCGCCACGAAACCGATTGCCCCGCCCAGCGCCAGCGACCCCACGTCGCCCATGAACACCTGGGCGGGATGGGTGTTGAACCACAAAAATCCGATCCCCGCGCCACCGATGGCG